>JAWKHS010000013.1 GCA_041394705.1 Vicinamibacterales bacterium | reverse complement strand
GCGGGGCTCCCACGACATCCGCATCAGCCACTGGTATTGGGCCGCCGTCCTTGCCCGATACCCGTCGATGCCCACGATGATGTCGCCGCGCCGCAGCCCCGCGCGTTCTTGGCGCAGGCCGAACGTGACCAGGCGCACGCCATCGGTCGGAACGGGCGGAAGGTCCGGCTTCACGAGCGACTCGAGGCCGTTCGGAAACGGCTCCGACAGCAGCGGCATCGCGCGCGCGCGCAGCGAGGCGTCCCGGGTCGACAGCCAGCGACGGAGGTAGTACGCCGCGGGGAGGGCCTTCCAGCCCGTGTAGCGATCGGCCGTCTGGCGGTAGACGGCTTCGGCCTCATCGAGACGGCCAATCCTCTCGAGGACGTTGCCCTGGACTTCCAGGCCTCCGGCCGCCCCGGTGGCCCCGGCCCGCGCCGCCACCACGAGGGCTCTGTCCCGATGTCCCTGGTCGAGGTGGTACAGCACGGCCCAGCGGATGCCGTTGGCCGCGGCCACCCGGTCCGAGGCCGCGTCGAACCACTGGTCGTAGGCTGACGCCGCCTCGTCCTCGCGGCCCTCCGCCAGGTGGACCTCGGCCAGCCGTTGACAGCGGTCCCCGTCGAGCGCGCACAGGGAGCTGGCGACGGCGACCAGCTCGCCGTCCGTCCGGGCCACGTAGTCCATCAGGAACCGCAGCGGGTTGACGTCGAACTCGACGATCGGCCCGACGTGCTCGCGGAAGGAGGCGAGCGTTGGCTTGCCGGCCGTGCGCAGGCGCATGACGGCATACGCCGCCCAATAGTCCGACGGCGCCAGCGCGTGATAGCCCTCTGCCTCTTCCAGCGGCGCCTCCGGCCGCGCGTTGCGCCTCAGGCCGCGCTCGGCCAGCTCCATCGCCGTACCGAATGGCGTCGCCGGCCGGAACCATCCGGTGTACTGCGGCCAGGGCAGGACGACCTTGGCCGCGCGGGTGCTCAGCGCGGCCCATGCCCCAGGCGGACACGCGTCCGGATGCGCCGCGACCTCGCGCGCCGCAGACTCGAGCGTCCGCCGCGGCACGGCGTCGTCGTTGGATGCCAGCGCGGCGGCCAGGATGATAGTGGGCAGGCTCGCCAGGCCGCCGCCGTCCGCAGCCAGCGCTGCGTCGATCATCGGCTGGACGTCGGCCTCCAGGCCCTGGTTGCGCAGGTGGCCGGCCGCCGACACGAGCCGCCCGGCGAGGTGGCGGGCCGCCGACGATCGCCAGAGCGGCCATGCCAGCACGCGATAGTCGTCCTCGGGCCGCGGTCCGGCCTCGGCGAGCACGCGCGCCACCGCGTCGTCCTCCACGGCGCGGCCGCGATACTCCGCGATGGCGCGCTGTGCTTCCGCGAATTCCAGCGCGAGCCCGATCGCCCCGAAGCGGTTGCCGGCGTCGACGCTGAACGGGCCCATGAGCGCGACACGCGCCCATTCCGGTCCGTCCGTGCTGTCGCCGGGCGAGACGTACGACAGCATGCGCTGCGACCCGAGCCGCGTGAAGACGGCGCGGGCGTGCGTCAGCCGCTCGACGAGCGTGGCCGACGCCGGGTGTTCGAGCAGGCGCCAGTCGTTCGACGCGCGCAGGGCGACGACCCGGCTCCACGTGCGCTCGATGGCGCCGTCCTCGGCGCCGAGGGCCTCCGCCGCCGTCCGAGCGTCCCGTTCACGGCCCACCAGCGCGAGGAGGAGTGCCGCAGCCACGCGTCCGGCGGGCGTCTGCGCCTCCGGACCGGCCACGGCCAGGTGTACGGCGAGCCGCGAGAGCGGATCCCGATAGTCCGAGAAGGTGCCGGCCCCGTCGCGAAGCGCGAAGACGGCGAGGAGCAGCGCCGCCTGTTCGTGCAGGGCCGCAGAGCGTGGCGACGCGCGCAGGGCCGAGGAGACGCGCCGGTCCTCGTCGAAAAGGACGTCGAGGGTCGGGGACGTAAGGCGATCGAGCAGGCGCCGGGCGTCCTGGATTTCCGGCGGTCCCGCGCTCCCCGGTGCCGCCAGCACCCCGGGCGCGACGACCTCGACGACCTGCCGGGCGCCGCGCGGATCCCACAGGTGGGTGGCGAGGGCGATCGTGCCGGCCTGACGGCCCTCGGCTTCCAGCGCGAATCGAGGCACCGTCGCATCCGCCTCCGCGGCGACGCGCAGCCCGTGTGGCGGCTGCGTCCCCGTGAGGCCGGCCACCCGGCCGGCGTGCTCGGCCATCGACCAGACGACCCACTCCTGCTCCGAGCGATAGGCCGCACCAGGGACCGCGGTACCGGGACCGCCTGCGCCGCTGACGGTGGCGGCAGGGTGCGCGGACGGCCCGCACGCGGACAGCACGCTTGCACACAGCACGAGGACGACGCGGCGCATCGCGGCGGCCGGTGCAAGGGGACTGCCAGCGAGTCCGGCCTGGTCCAGGCCTGCCGGCGCCGGCCACGCGTTGTCGTGAGGCAGACGGCCCGGGCCGTCTGACGAATCGTGTCGGTGCGCCGACCGATGACGCCTCCGGGTCCCGATCCCCCGATCCCGGATCCCTGGTCCCTACGCGTCTCTAGACCATCTCCACGTCCTTCGTCTCGCGGCTGGCCGCCAGCCCCGCGAGCGACACGATGGCCGTCATTGCCAGGTAGTAGCCGACCGCCTGCAGCCCGTAGCGGGCCGCCAGCCACTGCGCCGCGTACGGCGCCAGCGACGCGCCGAAGATGCCGGCGAAGTTGTAGGTGAGCGAGGCGCCCGTGTAGCGGACCGACGTCGGGAAGAGCTCGGCGAGCACCGTCCCGATCGGGCCGTAGCTGAAGCCGACCAGCAGGAAGCCGGCGGCCATGGCCAGCGTCGTCCCCGCGGTGCCCGACTCGAACAGGCGGGGCATCACGAGCGCGTACAGCACGATCGCGACGTTCACCCAGACGAGCAGGCGCTTGCGTCCCCGTTCCGCGATCCGCGCCGACCACGGCACGCCGATCGCGAAGAAGACCACGCCGAACAGCTGGATGATCAGGAACTGCTCCCGCGTGTAGCCGAGCGTCGTCGTGCCCCACGACAGCGCGAAGACCGTGGTCAGGTAGAACGACGCGTAGACCGACAGCCCGATCACGGTGCCCACCACCAGCGCGCCCGGATGCGAGGTCAGCACCGTCACCATCGGCACCCGCACGCGCTCCTTCCGCTCGAGCGCTTTCTGGAAGACGGGGGTCTCCGTGATCGCCAGCCGCACGTACAGGCCGACGGCCACCAGCACCGCGCTCGAGAGGAAAGGGATACGCCAGCCCCACGCGAAGAACTGCTGGTCGCTCAGGACGCGCGAGATCACCAGGAAGATGCCGCCGGAGAAGAAGAACCCGAGCGGCGCGCCGAGCTGCGGGAACATGCCGTACCACGCGCGCTTGCCCGGCGGGGCGTTCTCGGTCGCGAGCAGCACCGCGCCCCCCCACTCGCCGCCGAGGCCCAGGCCCTGGCCGAAGCGGCAGAGCGCGAGGAGCACCGGGGCCGCGAGGCCAATCGAGGCGTAGGACGGGACGAGGCCGATGGCCACCGTCGAGATTCCCATGGTGAGGAGCGCGGCGACGAGCGTGGTCTTCCGGCCCACGCGGTCGCCGAAGTGGCCGAAGAGCGCCGAGCCGATCGGCCGCGCCAGGAACGCGATCGCAAACGTGGCGAGCGAGGCGAGCGTGGCCGTGGCGGGATCGGAGGACGGAAAGAACAGCGCCGGGAAGACCAGGACGGCCGCGGTCGCGTAGATGTAGAAGTCGAAGAACTCGATGGCCGTGCCCATGAGGCTCGCGGCCAGGATCTGGCGCGGCGAGTTCGCGGGGCGTCCGTCAGGCATCCTGGGTCTCCAGCCGGGCGTACACGTCGCCGTGCCGCGCCGTGCCCGCCAGCCGGCCGACGAGCGCGTCGAGCGCCAGCCACTCGTCCGACGCCAGCCGGTGCGATTCGGCGGGCGTCCAGTTGAAGCGATACGTCCCGAGGCGCAGGAGCCGTTCGCCGCAGGCCGTCACCGCGTCGAGGGCCTCGGGCAGGTACTCGACGGACACCATCGGCACCGCGCGGCTCAGGCCGTCGAGCGCCGCCGGTTCGCCACCTTCGATGTCCAGCTTCACGAAGGCCGGCAGGCCGTAGCGGGCCACCAGCGCGTCGAGCGTCGTGGTCTCCACGTCCACCGACGTGTTCCAGTCCACGCCCGCGAAGCCGGCCTCGCCGCGCCGCCGATCCCGCCAGTCGTCGGACAGCGTGCTCACCGTGGGCGTCCGCTCGCTGACGGCCAGGCGCGCACGGCCTGGGGTGCGCGACACGGCCGCCTCCACGATCTCCACCGCCGCGATCCGGCCGACGACGGCCCTGAGGGCCGCCGCCACCGCCGGCTGCGGCTCCACCGCCACCACCCGGCAGCCGATGGCCGCCAGGGCCCGCGTGCGGTTGCCCACGTGCGCGCCGATGTCGAAGGCCAGATCGCCGGGACGCAGGAACGAGCCGTACAGCCGCCGGAGCGGCCGCTGCCGCCGCGGAATCAAGTGGTAGATCGCCAGCGATCGCGCAAGGCCGACGGCTCGGTCGAGGCGGCTCATCCGACGGGCCGGTGCGGGAGGCGCGGCACCTCGTCACTATAATCGTGCGGCGTGGTGGTACGCCGACCGGAGGTCCGGCCGGGCGCCGCCGGCGGAGCGACGACGTGAATCAACTCAACCAGGTGTTGCTGATCCTCCACTTCCTCGGTCTGGCGCTCGGCTTCTCGGTGTCCTTCTCGACCATGGTGATGGGCGGGCTCATCCGGAAGGCGTCGCCCGCGGACAAGGCCGTGCTCGGACGGTTTCCACCGGTGATGAGCCACGTCGGGTCAGCCGGTCTCGTGCTGCTGTGGGTCACGGGGCTGATCCTCACGTTCACGAAGTGGGGGGGATTCGGATCGCTCCCGGGGACCTTCCACGCGAAGCTGACCGCCGTGGTGCTGCTCACGATCGCGGTGGGCATGTCGCACCGATTCCAGAAACAGCTGCGGCTCGGCGACCAGTCCGCCGCGGCGCGCCTCGACACCACCGGCAAGGTCATCACGCTGCTCGCGATCGCGGCCGTCGTCCTGGCCGTGATGACGTTCGACTGACGGCTTCGGCCAGTCCTGCGCGGCCCATATATCATCGGGAAGGCACGATGGTGGACGAGCCTTCCTCGATCGCGTCCCCGCCGGCCGATGCCGCGGCCGCCTGGGCCTGGGACGCCGTCCAGGCGCTGGCCCGGGGCGCGGCCGCGCGCGAGGCCGCCGGCGTCCCGGCCGCGGTGCGGGTCACGCCGGGCGGCGCGCTCTGCCCCGTGGCGGTCGACGACGGTTCGGCCACCGCCGTCTGGCGCCCCGAACAGGGGTGGACGCTCACCGCGTCCGTCACCGGCGCCGACCGTGCCCTCCTGGATCTCTACCTGCCCGTCTGCTCGGCCACCACGCACGCGCCCATCACGGTCGGCCACCTGGGACAGAGCCTCGACGGCTTCATCGCGACGCACTCGGGCGACTCGCAGTTCGTGACCGGCACCGAGAACCTGCGCCACATGCATCGCCTGCGCGCCCTGTGCGACGCGGTCGTCGTCGGGGCCGGCACGGTCGCGGCCGACGACCCGCGGCTCACGACCCGGCACGTGGCCGGTACGAATCCGCTCCGGGTCGTGATCGACCCGATGGCCCGCCTGTCGAGCGGCTACCACGTGTTCCAGGACGGCGAGGCCCCGACGCTGTACGTGTACGTGAAGCGCTACGTCAGCGGCCGTCCGCCGGAGCCCGGGCAGGCCGAAGTGCTCGGCGTCGGCGACGGCCCCAACGGCCCGGACCTGGCCGAGCTCGTGTCGCATCTGCACGCGCGTGGCTGTGCGCGCATCTTCGTCGAGGGCGGTGGGGTGACGGTGTCGGCGTTCCTGGCGGCCGGCCTGCTCGATCGCGTGCAGGTCGCGGTGGCCCCCATGTTCATCGGCGGGGGCCGGCCCGCGTTCCGACTGCCGGCGGCCAACCTGCTGCGCGAGTGCGCGCGTCCCGACTACCGCGTGTTCCGCATGGGCGGCGACATGCTGTTCGACTGCGCGCTCCGGGCCACGTCCACGCCGCCCGAGGACGGCGCGGACGGGATCTCGCGCGTCATCTGACCCGGCGCGCGCGGCCGGGGCTACTCCGCCACCGTGTAGCGGACCTGCGAGACCCGGCGCTGCACGACCGCCCGTTTCGTGTCGTCCACCGTCGAGTACAGCGCCAGCGTCGGCACGCTGTACAGGTAGAAGCGCAGCGTGCTCTTGTACAGGTAGTCGTAGTACGAGAAGTAGCAGGTCGCGCCGTACGGACCCTTCGCGTCGACGTCCATGCCAACGACCACGACGTAATGGTTCGTCGTCTTGTCGGGGTTGAAGTCGCGCGGGTAGTTCGCCAGACGGATCCCGATGAGCACGGGAACCCCGTGCTGCAGCCGGTTCTTCAGGTACTGCACGGCCTCGACGGTCCGCGCGACGTCGGTCGTGAGGATGGGCCCCTCGCCGCCGTCGCTCTCCACGAACAGCTGAAAGTACGTGGACGGGTCGCGGCCATCGCCGGTGCCCCGGAACTTCGCGACGTGGAGCTGGTACTGCGCCCAGTCGAAGCACCACAGCTTGTCGTTCTCGCGCCGTGGATTGCGCCAATGCTCGTACCAGTAGTCGTACACCTCGTTGAAGTCGGCGCCGCCGACGTGACGCGCGACGAGCGGCGGCACCCTGGGCCAGTCGGCGATCAGGCCGGAATAGGCATCGCCCGGCGACTGCGTGGACGTCGCGTCCTCCGTCCCGCCGACCGGGGCCGCGTCCTGGAGGGCGCCGGCGGCGGCCGCCCAGCCGTAGACGCCGCCCGCGCGCTCGGCGTCCACGGCCGTTTCGCGGCCCGTGTCCCGCTGCCAGCGGTTGCCCTCCCACGGATTCGCCGTGACGGGATCGTCCGGCACGGCGTTACTCCGTCCCCGGCGTGCCCGCGTCCTGCGGCGTCGGGCAGCACGTGCCGAACACGTGGTTGTACAGCCGGGCCTTCTCCGCAGGATCGGTGATCCCGTCGAGGATGGCCAGGGCGTGTTCGATCTTCCGGTTCGCCAGCTGCGCGGAGACGACGGCCGCGTCCTGCAGCTCCTGGTTGTAGCAGTCGAGGGCCGCGCCCTGGCCCGGCAGCGCGTCGACGATGACCGAGGGCGTCCGCAGGATCCGGTGCGTGACGTTGAGGATGATCCCGTTCACCGTGCGCTCCTTGTACTGCTGCTTCAGGCCCAGGCGCTTCCGGACGTAGGTCACGGGCTTGTCACCGGCCTTGGGTTCGATGCAGTTACCGTGCTTCTCGCTCACCTGCTCGATGAAGCTGGTCCGCGTGCCCGTGTAATCGGGGATGTTGCAGAGGTGCACGTAGATGTCGTTGCGCACCTGCGCCACCGCCGTGTCGTCGGCGAGGACCGTCCGCAGCAGGTTGTCCAGCGACGAGAGCGAGCCCGTGCGGCGCGTCGTGTCGTACCCGTTCGCGTACACGAACGTCACGTTGTCGAGGTACGTGATCGTGTAGTACTCCTGCAGCAGCTGGCGGAACACGAAGTTCAGCACCCGGCTCCTGTTGATGTTCTCCAGCTCGCGCGTGGTCGTCGTCTCGTTGTCGACGACCGTGGTTTCCGTGACGTCGGTCTTCACCTCGACCTGACGCTGGGTATCGGCCGTCTGCACGTGGTGGTCCACGGCGTTGTTCAGCGTGTTCACCTGCTGGCTGACCGCCTCGGTGGTCGTGTTCACGGACGACGCCTCGGCGCCCGCGTCGCCGCCGATCTTCACGATGCCCAGGTTGACGCCCACCTCGCCGCCGGCGTGGGCGGCCATCGTGTCCGTGTCCGTCTCGCTGGCTTCCGAGCTGAACTCGGTGGACATCTCGACCGTGGTCTGCAGGTCCTCCATCGCGCTCTCGCTGTAGCTGTCGAGCACGGACTGGCTGGTGGTCTTCGTGGACTCGTCGTGACGGTAGTCGCGGATCTGGATCGTGGTCTTCTCGCCCGGCAGCAGGCTGAAGGTGCTGAGCGTCACGCCGGCGCCGTAGTCGCCGAGGTGGCTCGCCATCTTCATCCGCATCACCATGTAGATCGCGGGCCGCGCCCGCTTCGGGCGCCTGTGGAACACCAGGCCCTGCTTGCCCGACGCGCGGCGGACGATCTGGGGGCGGTAGCCCTCGGCGATCTTGTTGGCCGTGTACTCGGTGGCGAAGCTGGCCGACCGCGTGGACACCGTGAGGTTCGCGGCCTTGAACTTCACGCCCGTGGACGTCGCGACCTCGTCGGCGGTGAAGTTGAGGCCGGCGTGCATGATCTCGTCGACGCCGGTGTACGCCTGCGCCTTCAACACCGTCCCGATGCGCTGCGGCGTCAGGGAGTCCTTCTCCTTGTCGAAGCGCTTCCAGTAGTGCTGGGCCGGCGCCTTGCGCTCGGCGTCCTTGAAGAGCGCCTCGGGGATGTCGAGCCGGATGTAGGAGACCACGTCGTACGCCGTGGACTGCGGCAGGTTGTAGTTCAGGATCGACGCCGCGCCGTTCTCATCGAGTTTGGACAGCGGCTCGAGGGCGATGCAGGAAGTCTTGTCCATGGCCGGGCTTCACCTTTCCAGTCGCGCCGTGCGCGCGCGAGCGGCCGATGGGCCGCCGTTTCGAAAGGGATCGCGCCAACCGGCCGGCGGCCTGGACACGGCTCCCCCGGATGCAAGTGCGCCAACTGACGGCTCACCGCCTCACGCCCGTCGCGGGAGGGCGCGACGCGACTAGCGAAGCGCAGCCGCGACGTCGGTGTGACCGACGCGCACCTTCAGTCCGGCGTCGAGACGTCGATCCGCCCGAAGACGCCAGTCCGCCACCGCGTCCGCGTCGGCGGGGCTGATGGCCCTGGCGGCGCCGGCCCAGCCGTCGAAGAGCAGACGCACGAGAGGCGCCTGCCGGGCGTCGAGGACCCAGTCGCTCGCGGCCGTCTCCACGTCGTACCCGGCGCGGGCCAGGTCCCGTGCGGCGGTCGCGGCCGCCGCGGGCCCGAGCGCCGGGCCGAAGCCCTTGTCGGTGACCTGGTGCTCGTTCACGAGTTCGCGAATCCGCGCGTCCCAGGCGTCGGCGGGCCGGCACTCGATCCGGCCGTCGTAGGAGAGCGCGAACAGGACCGCGGCTCCCGCCGCGCGGCAGCGGTGGACGAGACCGTCGAGCCAGGCCGCCGACACGAGGTCGAGCAGGGCCGAGCCGGTGACGAGCGCGTGGCCGGCGATGGGGAGCGCGTCGAGGTCGCGCAGATCCAGACGCGCGCACCCGAGGCGATCCCGCGCGTCGTTCTCGTCCGCCAGCGCCAGGTGCCTGGCGAGATCGAGCAGCACGGCGTCGTGGTCCACCAGCGTCCACTGCCGGACGGCCGGCAGCCTCGGCGCGAGATGGCGGACGTTCGAGCCGGTGCCGCAGGCGAGATCCAGCGCGCCCGGCCGATGCGACGGGCCGAGCCGCGCACCGATCCAGCTGACGAGCGCGTCGGCGCGAGAGACGTGATCGACCGGCTCGCGCAGGGCGAGCCACTCAGCGCTGAACGACTCCATGCGCGCCGAACCGCGTGAGCGCCGCGGCCATCTCCCGCGCGGCATCCGGCCACCGGGGCAGCGCGTCGCGCCTGGCCCGCGCGCCGGCCGCCAGCCGCGCGCGCCACTCGTCGTCCGTCACGAGGCGATCGAGCGCCGCGGCCAGGGCGGCGGGATCGTCACCGGGGACGAGCGCGCCGCTCGTCGCGTCCACCAGGTCGGGAATCGCGCCGGTGGGCGTACTGACGACGGGCAGCCCCCGCGCCACCGCCTCGGCCACGGCCATGCCGTAGCCCTCGTGGCGGGTGGGGAGCACGAAGACGTCGGCCCGGTCGTAGGCGGCGCCGAGCGCGAGCTCGTCGAGATCGCCGGCCAGCGTGACCCGATCGGCGAGGCCGTGCCGGTCCAGCGACGCCGTGAAGGCCGCTGTCGTGGCGGGGCTCATCGTCGTGCTCCCGGCGCACGTGAGCCGCCAGGAGTCATGGGACAGGCGCGCGAGCGCCTCGGCGAGGACGTCGTGGCCCTTCCTGGGCGTGAGCGTGGCCACCACCAGGATCTCGACGGGCGCCTCGGCGAACGCGGGCGACGTCCCGCGGGTGCCGCGTGCCAGCGGCGCGTGCGCGGTGCCGGGTCGCACGACGGCGATCCGCTCCGCCGGCACCCCGTACGGTTCCAGCGACGCCACCGTCGCCGCGCTCGTGACGACGACGCCGCGCGCCGCCGCGAGCGCGCGAGTCTCGCTCGCCATCAGCGCCCGCCTGGCGGCGTCGTCAAGGCCGTGTTCGAGCGCCAGCGGGTGGTGGACCAGCGCGATGAAGCGCAAGCGCGCGGCCTCGTGCTCCGCCTCCCCGGCCAGCGCACCGAACGCCAGGCCGTCGGCCAGGACGATTGCGTCGTCGGGCAGTGCGGCCAGCGCGCGCACGGCGTCGGATCGGGCGGCGTCGTCGGGACACGGGAAGCCGGGGGCGAGGGACACGACGTCGACGCGCCATCCCAGCTCCATCAGGCCCCGGACGATCTCCCGGTCGTAGCCGTAGCCTCCGGTGCGCGTCGCCAGATCGCCGGGCACGAGCAGGACCACGGACCCTGGCCTGGATGCGGTGGTGCCGGGCCTCCAGTCCTCCCCGGCGACCATGGGCCTGACGCTAGTGGCCACCGAGCCGGCCCTCGTAGCCCCCGCGGGCGACGTGGGATTCCGACAGGGTGACGCGCACGCTCTCGATGCCGTCGGCGCCCTCGCCGAGTGCCCCCGAGCGGACCGCCGCCGCGATCCGGTCGAAGATCGCGCGCGCCAGGAACTCGGTCGTCGTGTTCCGGCCCGCGAACTCGGGCACCTCGTCGAGGTTCTTGAAGTTGAAGGCCGCCAGCGTCGACTTCAGCACGTCGATGGCGCGGCCGATGTCCACGACGATGCCGTCGGCATCGAGCTCGGGACGCCGGAACTCGACGTCCACGACGTAGGTGGCGCCGTGCAGCGCCTGCGCCGGTCCGAACACGGCGCCGCGGAAACTGTGGGCGATCATAAAGTGATCGCGGACGGACACGCTGTACATACGGTGTGGCTCTCGCGCGGGCGGATCGCGGTCACCCCTGCGCCGCGCCGGCGGCAGGATAGCGCACGCGGTGGCAGAGCGTGGCGCCGGCGTCGCCGGCCACCGTGCTCATCGTCTGCGGCAGGTCCTCGAAGGGCGACTCGCCCGTGATCATGACGTCGAGGCCAGGGTCGGTCAGGAGCGACAGGGCCTTGGCCAGGCGGCGGGCGTTGGTCCACCGCGAGCGCCTGTGCGCCGGCAGGTGGCCGACCTGCGACGACACCAGCGTGAGCCGACGCGCGTGGAACGCCTTGCCGAGCGACGTCTGGACCGGCCGGTCGCCGTACCAGCTCAGCTCCACGACCCGGGCCTCGAAGCCGGCGAGCGAGAACGCGGTGTCGAGGCCGCCGGGGGCGCCGCTGGCGTGGATGACGATGTCGCGATCGTGCGCGGCCCGTTCGGCCGCCGCGTAGGCCACGCCCAGCGCCTGCGCCGTCGCGGCCCGCGGTTCGGCCACGTCCACCAGTTCCACGTCGCACCCCGGGATGCGGCGGCAGAGCCACGCCACCAGGCACCCGATCGTGCCGGCCCCGACGACGGTGACGCGATCGCCGGGCGCGACGCCGGCGTCCCACGTGCCGTTGAGGGCGGTTTCCATGTTGGCCGCCAGCACCGCGCGTTCGGGCGGGATCCCGTCGGGCACGACGTGGACGGCCGTCGCGGGCACGACGTAGCGCGACTGGTGCGGGTAGAGAGAGAAGACGGTCTTCCCGCGCACCGCCTCGGGGCCCTCGGCCACGCGGCCGACGTTGGAGTACCCGTACTTGACCGGTCCCGGGAACTCGCCGGCCTGAAAGGGCGCCCGCATCCGCTGGTATTCTTCCGGCGGGACGCGCCCATGGAACACGGTGGCCTCGGTGCCGCGGCTGATGCCGCTGAAGAGCGCGTCGACGACCACGTCGTCAGGGCCGGGATCCGGCAGCGTCTCGCTGCGCAACTCTCCGCGGCCCGGAGCCACGGTCCAAAACGCCCGAGCGGTGCCGTTCATGGACCACAGCATAGCGCCCTGGCCCCACACCCATGACATCGGCCCCGCGTCCGACGAGCCAGATCGCCAATGCCATCACCGGGGTCCGGCTCGCCCTGGCGGTCGCGCTGTGGGCCGTGCCGGCCACGTCCCCGTGGACGCTCGTGACGATCGGGGCCGTGGCCGCCGTGCTCGATGCCGTGGACGGACCGGTGGCCAGGCGGACGGGCGGGACCAGCCGGGCCGGCGCCCGCTTCGACATGGAAACCGACGCGTTCCTCATCGCGACGCTGGCCGTGCTCGTGTGGCGCCTCGGAAAGGCGGGGCCGTGGGTGATCCTCTCCGGGGCGCTTCGCTACCTGTTCGTAGCGGGCGGCTGGATCTGGCCCTGGCTGGACGGCGACCTGCCTCCCAGCCGACGCCGGCAGGCCGTGTGCGTCGTGCAGGTGGTGGCGCTCGTCGTGGCGCTCGCGCCGATCGTGTCGCCTCCGCTGAGCGCGCCGCTGTCGGCGGGCGCGCTCGCGCTCCTGGCGTGGTCGTTCTGGGTGGACGTGGCGTGGCTCGCCCGCCGGGCTCGGAGCCAGCGGCCAGGGGCACGCGGCTAGCTGGCCGGATCAGAGGTCGCGGCGCGGCCTACAACGAGCGCAGGAAGTTGAGCAGGTCCTGCTTCTGCGCGTCCGCCAGCCTGCCGTAGCGGGCCACGACGCCGCTGGCGTCCGGGCCCCGGTTGGCGTGCGATCGAATCACGTCCACCAGATCGGTCCTCCGTCCGTCGTGCAGAAAGAAGGTGCGCTGCCCGAGGCCCCGGAGCGGCGGCGCCTGGAGCGCGGTGGCGCCTTCCGCCGCGGAGGACGCGTGGCACCGCGCGCATCCCACGTCCGTGAACAGGGCCCGGCCGCTGGCGATCGACGCCGGACCGCCCGGTCGCGTGCGTGACGGCCCGGAGCGCGAGTCGACGGGATCTGCGGCGCGTCCGCGCACGCCCGGATCCTGCGGCGGCCGGCCGAACGACGTGGCGGTGCCGGCCTGGAGGGTCCACCCGAGGAAGACGGCACTTCCCAGCATCCCCCACGACAGCAGCAGCGCGCTCTTCGTCATGGCACCACCTCCGCACCGTCCCCGGCACGCGCGCGCGGCTCCGCCGGGACGGCCGCGTGTGGTGTGCGGCCGGGGTCGACGGATCGGCGACGCGTCGGGGGCAGGTCCAATGGCGGGAGCGCGAAGGACCGCGCCGGATGGAGCAAGCGGCTTGCCACGCGGGTCCGGCGTGTTTCAGAACGCGCGCGCCGGGTGATGCCGTGGAACGCGATGTCGAAAAGGGCGCGGCCTGTCTGGTATTCCTACACGGCGCCGGGCGCCGGGGCGACTGGGCGCGCTCGTGCGCGATCGACGCTAGACGGAGGACAAACGGTGCCCGAGCTTGTCCTTCTTCGTCTTCAGATACCGGCGGTTCGCCTCGGACGGCTCGACTTCGATCGGCACGCGTTCGGTCACGATGAGGGCGGCGCCGGTCACGCCTTCGAGCTTGCGCGGGTTGTTGCTCATGAGGCGCACCGACTTGACGCCCAGCCACTGGAAGATCCCCACCGCCGAGGCGTAGTCGCGCTGATCGGCCCGGAAGCCGAGCTGCTCGTTCGCTTCCACGGTGTCGCGCCCCTGGTCCTGGAGCGCGTAGGCCCGGATCTTGTTCGCCAGGCCGATCCCTCGCCCCTCCTGGTGCAGGTACAGGACCACGCCGCGCCCCTCGGCCGCCACGCGCCGCATGGCCATGTCGAGCTGCTGGCCGCAGTCACACCGCGACGAGTGGAAGATGTCGCCGGTGACGCAGGAGGAGTGGACCCGGGCGAGGACGTCCTGCCCGTCGCCGATGTCGCCGCAGACGAGGGCCACGTGCGTGTCGCCATCGAGACGGCTCTCGAAGACGTGGATGGCGAAGTCGCCGTATTCGGTTGGCAGCGAGGCGAGCGCCACCCGTTCGACGGGAGGCCGGCCGCGGAAGGCGGCCCAGAGCGAGGCGAGACGTCCAGGAATCACGATGTGGGGCGGCCCGCGCCGGGCCGTGCGCGATGCCGCCGTGCCCGTATTGTACTGCTGAGCTTGATCCGCGATGCCCCCGGCCCCCGGGGGCGCGGAGGCCGTTCCTGACGCGCGGCGGCCGGCCCGGTCAACTCCACAATACTCACTATGACTCCGATTCCCGCCATCCGTCCCGCCACCCCCGCCGACTTCGAGGCCTGGCTCCAGCTCTGGCGGGGGTATCAGCAGTTCTATCAGACCGACATCGATCACGCCACGACGCTCACCACCTGGCAGCGCCTGCTGTCCGACGACGAGCCGATGCACGTGGCCCTCGCCGCCGACGGCCGGCGCGCGGTCGGCCTGGTCCACTACATCGAGCATCGCAGCTGCTGGACCGCCGGCAACTACATGTACCTGCAGGATCTCTTCGTCGATCCCGGGCACCGCGGCGGGGGCGTGGGGCGCGCCCTGATCGAGCACGTCTACCAGGAGGCCGCCGCCCGCGGCTGCTCGCGGGTCTGGTGGCTCACCCACGACACCAACGCCGTCGCCATGCAGCTCTACGACCGGATCGCCGCCCGGACCGGGTTCGTGCAATACCGCAAGGTGCTCTGAGCGGGTAGACTACCGGGATGTCTCGCACGGGCAAATTCGCGGTGGCAGCGGCGCTGGCCGTGTTCGCCGCGGCGTGTTCCAAGCCGATTGCCGTCGACGCCATTCAGCTGGGCCGCTCGCTGAACGTCGACCAGAGCGTGGCCGCCCAGGCCACCACCTTCAAGCCGAACGACACGATCTACGTCTCGGCCCTGAACAGCAGCCGCGGCAACGGGGTCATCGCGGTGAAGTGGTACTACGGCTCGCAGTTCCTGAGCGAGCGCGAGAAGACCGTCAAGTTCCAGGGCGCGGGCGCCACGTCGTTCAACCTCCAGAGCGCGTCGGGCTTCCCCGAGGGCGACTACAGCGTCGAGGTGTTCGCCGACGGCGTGTCGGTGGGCAAGCGGACCTTCAACGTCAGGCGCTGACCGCTCCGTTCGAGACCCCAGACCCGGCGACCCTCCCCGTGGCCGCGTTCATCGACACGCTGACGACCTGGCTGTTCCAGTACGTCGTCGTCTGGATGCTGCTCGGCGCCGGCGTCTTCTTCACCGTCCGCCTCGGGTTCGTCCAGTTCCGGCGCCTGCCGGACGCCTTCCGCGCCATGCTGGCGCAGCAGGCCGAGGCCTCCGGCGGTGTCCTGACGCCGTTCCAGTCGTTCATGACGGCCCTGGGCGCCACCATCGGCACCGGCAACATCGCCGGCGTCGCCACGGCCATCATCTCGGGCGGGCCCGGCGCGCTCTTCTGGATCTGGGTGTACGGCCTGGTCGCCACGGCCATCAAGTTCACCGAGGCCGTGCTGGGCGTGAAGTACCGCCAGACCGAGGGCGACACGATCAAGGCCGGCCCGATGCAGTACCTGCGCGAGGGCTTCGGCTCGCCCGGACTCGCACGGGCTTTCGCGCTCATCGCCGGCATCGGCGCGCTCACGACCACGCCCTTCACGCAGCCCAATTCGATCGCGGTGGTGTTCGACAGCGTGTTCGGCGTGCCGACGTGGGTCGCGGGCATCGCCGTCGCGGTGCTGGTCTGGGCCGTCATCATCCGTGGCATCAAGTCCATCGGCCGCGCGGCGGAGAAGCTCTCGCCCTTGAAGGTCGGCCTCTACCTGGCCGGCGGGCTCATCGTGATCGTGATGTTCGCCGGACGCATCCCGCACGTGCTGTCGCTGGTGTTCAGCGAGGCCCTGACCACGCGCTCCACGATGGGCTTCGGATGGTTCATCGCCATGCGCTACGGCATCGCGCGCGGCGTCTATGCCAACGAGGCCGGCTACGGCACGGCGGCCCTCGCCTACGGCACCGCGAAGTCGGACCGGCCGTCGCAGCAGGGCCTCCAGGCGGTGATGGAGGTCTTCATCGTCTCCTTCGTCACCGGCACGATCAGCGCGCTCACGATCCTCGTGTCCGGCGTGGCCGAGACCTCGATCGCGGCGGCGCACGCGGGCCAGCCGTATCTCACGAGCACGGCCGCCGTCGCCCAGGCCTTCAACGCCGCCGTGCCGCTCGTGGGCGGCTGGGTGGTGGCGTTCTGCGCGTTCCTGTTCGGCTACACGACCCTCATCGGCTGGGCGTTCTACGGCGAACAGTGCCTGCAGTACATCTTCGGACGCGGCATCACCATGCCGTACCGCTGGGCGTACTGCCTGCTCATCCCGTTCGGCGCCGCCATCCGGCCCGAGGTCGTGTGGGCGTGGGGCGACCTGATGAACGTCCTGCAGGTGTTCCCGAACATGGTGGGCCTCATCGGGCTGAGCGGCGTCGCGGCCGCCTACGCGAAGCGAGGCGCCTGACGTGGACGCCTCCGCCGCCCTCATCTACAAGCTGGTCAGCGCCGGCGAGTGGCGGCAGGCCGAGGCGGCGCGACGCTTCACCGGCTCGGCCGTGGACGTGGCCGACGGGTTCATCCACTTCTCCACGGCGGCGCAGGTGTCCGAGACGGCCGCCCGCCACTTCGCCGGTGTGCCGGACCTCGTGCTGGTCGCCGTGTCGCCGTCGGCGCTCGGCCCGGCGCTCCGGTGGGAGCCGTCGCGCGGGGGCGCGCTCTTCCCGCACCTCTATGGCGATCTGCCGCTCGACGCCGTCCGCGGCGTGACCCGCCTGCCGCTCGGCCCCGACGGCCGCCACGCCTTCCCCGACGGCGTCACCATCGCCTGACCGACGCCGCGCCGGGCGCCGGCCGTGGGACGAGCCGCGGCGCGAATCGACACCGGCCCGGGCGCTCCTCCACTTGATCCCCAAGTGGAGATGTGCGAGCCTCCACTGGCATGGCCAGTGAACGAATCTCGCGCGTCGAGGTCTTCCAGGGCACGCTGGACCTCATCGTCCTCAGCGCCCTGGCCACCATGGGCCCGCTGCACGCCTACGGCCTGGCGGCCCGTCTCGAGCAGGTGGCGGCGCATCCGTTCCCGCTCAACCAGGGCACGCTCTATCCCGCGCTCGTGCGGCTCGAGCAGAAGGGATGGATCCGCGGGGCCTGGCAGCGCACCGAGAGCAACCGCGACGCGAAGTACTACGCGATCACGAAAGCGGGCCGCCGCGCCCTCGACGTCCAGACCGGGCGCTGGCGCCGGCTGTCGGGCCTGGTCGAGCGCCTGCTGCCGCAGGAGGGCTGATGGCCGTCCGTCGATGGTGGCAGCGCCTCCTGAACGCCGCGGCCCCTGGCCGCGCCGAGGACGAGCTGCGGCGGGAGATCGACGCGCACCTGGCGCTCCTCGCCGACGACCTCGAGGCGCGGGGCCTGACGGCGCACGAGGCCCGCCTCGAGGCGCGGCGCAGGTTCGGCAGCGTCGAGGGGACGCGCGGCCTGCACCGCGACACGCGGTCCGTGCCCGCGCTCGACGACGCTCGCCAGGACCTCGCCGCCACGGTGCGTCTGGCGCTGCGCCGTCCGCAGTCCACGCTGTTCGCGGTCGTGCTGATGGCGTTCGCGGTGGGCGCCACGACCACGCTCTTCAGCCTCGTCTACGGCGTCGTGTTCAGGCCGCTGCCGTGGACCGAGCCCGACCGGCTCGTTCGGCTGGAGGAGACGCGTGGGGGCCAGCGCGGACGCGTGCCGTGGACCCTGACCAACGCCGCCTACCTGGCGTGGCGCTCCGACCACCGGACGGTGGACGAGATCGGCGGATGGTTCCAGGGCGGCCCGCGCACGCTGGCCATCGACGGCGCCGAGGCGGATCGTGTGCCCGTCAGCGCCATCACGCCGTCGCTGCTCACGGTGCTCGCCGCCCGCCCCGCGCTGGGGCGCGGCTTCGTCGACGCCGATGCCCTGCCGGGGGCCGTGCCCACGCTGCTCCTGTCGCACGGGCTCTGGCAGCGAGCGTTCGGCGGACGGGCCGACGTGATCGGACGCCAGGTCCGCCTCGACGGACAGCCGCGCACCGTCGTCGGCGTCATGCCCGGGACCTTCGCCGTGCCGGATCACCGTGCGCAGGCCTGGACGCCCCTGCACGTGCCGCCCGTGCCCGGCGAGGGCGGGGTGCGCCGCGTGATGATCTTCGCGGCCATGGCGCGTCTGCGCCCCGGCGTCGCGCCGGCGCAGGCCGCCGCCGAGGCGACCGCCAGGGTCCGCCACGCCCCGGACCTGCGGCAGGCCGGCCTTGCGTTGTTCGGCGCCGACGGCGAGGCGGCCATCGCCGCCGAGCCCGCCAGGGACGTGCTGACGCGCGAGGTCCGTCCCGGCCTCCTGCTGCTCCTGGCCGGTGTGGGCCTGCTCTTCGTCGCCGCCGTGGCCAGTACGGCCAACGTCCAGCTCGCGCGCGCGGCCGAGCGGCGCCGCGAATCGGCGGTCCGCGCCGCCCTTGGCGCCAGCGCCTCACGGCTGGCGCGACAGTGGATGGTCGAGAGCGTGTGGATGGGCGCGGTCGGCACCGCGGCGGGGCTGGCCCTGGCGGCGGCCGTGCACACGGTCCTGCCCCGGTGGCTGCCCGACGACTTTCCCCGGCTGGTGGACATCCGCCTCGACTGGCGGGTCGCGACGCTGGCCTCCCTCGTCACCGGTCTCGCCAGCATGGCGTGCGGGCTCGTCCCGGCGTGGGTCGCGTCGCGCGACCGGATCGTCGCGGTGCTCGGCGAAGACAGCCTGGCCCCCGTGGGCGGCTCGGCCAGGACACTGGCGTCCCGTCTCCGCGCCGCGCTGATGACGGCGCAGGTCGCCATCGCCTGCGTGCTGCTCGTCGTCACCGCCCTGCTCGCCCGAAGCGCGGCGCATCTCTTCGCCGCGGACCGCGGCTACGATCCGCGCCACGTGCTCACGGCGCGGCTCGTGCTGCCGGCCGACGTCTCCGCCGAGCGCCGGGCCGCGTTCGCGAGGACGCTCCACGAAGCGCTGGCGGGGGCGCCGGGCGTGACCCACGCCGGCCTGGGCACGGCGCTGCCGCTCGTCGCGTCGGGCGGGTTTCGCGGCATCACGATGCCGTCACCGCTCGATCCGGCCCGCACGATCGACGTCCAGACGGCCGTGCGGGCCGTGACGGCGGACTACGCGGCGGCGCTCGGTCTGCGGCTGCGCTCGGGCCGCCACGTGGCGGACACCGACACGCCGCAGTCACCGCCCGTGGTGGTCGTGAACCAGGCGTTCGCCACGCAGTATCTCGGCGGCACCGGCGTGGGACGCCGGATGGCGCTGGGCGTCAACGGGCACGAGGAGTGGGAGGTGGTCGGCGTGGTGGACAACGTGCGCCAGGGCGGGTTCTCCGCGGCGCCGTCCGACACGGCCGGTCTCTACGATCCGCCGGTGCCAGAGCTCTACTTTCCGTTCGCCCAGTGGACCGACGCCATGCCCGAGGTGCTCGCCGTCGTGCGCACGGTCGACGACCCCGCGACGGCGGTCCCTGCGCTGCGTGCGGCGGCCCGCGCGGCCGATCCGTCGGTCGTGGTCGACGCCATCGCGGCCATGGACGATCGCCTGGCGGCCGCCCTCGCCATGCCGCGCCTGTACGCCGCCGTGCTCGCAGGGCTCGCCGCCGTCGCCCTGGTCGTGGCGGGCACCGGCCTGTTCGGCGTGCTGGCGCACGCGACCACGCGGCGCACGCGCGAGATCGGCGTGCGCACGGCCCTCGGCGCCTCGCCGCGGGAGATCGCGGCCCTCGTCGCGGCGCAGGCCGCCACGAGCGTCGCCGCCGGCACGGCGCTGGGGCTGCTGGCCGCCGCCGCGATCGCCGGGTCGCTGGGGGCGCAGCTCTACGGCGTGTCGCCGCTCGACGCCTGGAGTTTCGTGGCCGCCGGGTTCGGCGTGGCCGCCGTCGGCGTCGTGGCCGCCCTGGTGCCCGTGGCTCGCGCGCTGCGCCTCGATCCTCTCGCGGCGCTGCGCGCGTCGTAGGCCGGATTCCAGGGCCCGGCGCGCGACCTCGTCCGCGCCGCCCGCGCGTGCCCCTTGCCAAACCCGCGCCGCGCCCTCACAATTCGGGACGATTGCACGGAGGCACGACATGACACGCCACGATGTCGCGACCGCCCGTCGCCTGAAGATCGTCGTCAGCATCACCCTCGCGCTCACCGCGAGCGCGTGCGCCACGTCCAGGCCCTCGGGCAGTTCGCAACCGACCACCCCGACCGCTCCCGCGGCCGCCGCCGGCGCCGCGGCCGCCTCTGCCGCCGCTCCGGCCCGCAAGATGGCCACGTCGCCCGACGGCACCAAGATCGCCTATGACATGACCGGCACCGGGCCGTTCCTGATCATGCTGCACGGCGGCGGCTACACCGCCCGGGGCTGGGCCGACCGGGAGTACGTCACCAAGCTGAAGGACAGGTTCACGCTCATCACGCCCGACGAGCGCGGCACCGGCGACAGCGACAAGCCCAAGACCCTGGCCGACTACGGGCTCGACAAGATGATCGCGGACGTGCTCGCGGTGGCCGATGCCGCCGGCGCGACGAAGTTCCACCTCTGGGGCTTCGGGCACGGCGCTACCATCGCCCGCTACATCGCCGCCCGGTCGGACCGCGTGGTCTCGGCCGTGCTCGTCAGCGCCGACTTCGGTCCGCCGCTGAGCGGCATCATCAAGGACGCCGTGACCGGGATGCGGGCCAAGTGGCAGCCGATGGTGGACGCGCAGGCGGCCGGCACGCTGGACCTGGCGAAGATGTCGGCCAGCGACCGCGCGGCCTGGGACAACGGCGTGGCCGTGTCCGCGATGGCGCTCGGCGCGATGCTGGACTACCCGCCGCTCGAGCCGGCGGAGATCAAGGCGCCCACCCTGTGGCTCATCGGCGCGGGCGACACGTCGGCCATGGAGAACGTGAAGGCCTACGAGGGCAAGCTCCAGGGCACCCAGGTCACGCTGAAGACGATTCCTGGCGCGACCTACACGGACACGTTCGGCAAGGCCGACCTGACGATCAACGAGGCCGTGCCGTTCCTCACGGCGCACCCGCCGCCCTCGTAGCGGCGCAGCGGGAACGAGCTGGCGCCCGGACGATCCCTTCCTCCGGCTTCGCCAAGGTAGCGCTCAGTCTTGCTGAGACGCTACCCGCCAACTGACGCCGTACGATCATCTCCGCCGGACGAAGGGATCATCCGGACGCCAACTCGATGGTCGTCCCGGACGATCAGTCGAAGTCGCGGTCTTTCGGGTCGCGCAGCCGGTCGCCCGCCTGGTGCGAGTCGCGCTCCAGCAGGTCGAGCAGCGCCTTGGCGACCGGGCCCGGCTTGCCGTCGTTGATGGGTTTGCCGTCCCATTCGACGATCGGTGCCACCTTGATCGAGCTGCCGATGAGCAGCATCTCCCGTGCGGCCCGCGCGTCGTCCACCGGGATCTTGCACACCTCCACGCCGGTCAGGAGGCCCTGGCCGACGAGCTCCTTGGCCAGATCCAGCAGCCGCAGCGACGTGCACCCCGACAGGATGTGGTCGAACGTGGGGTGGCGGAGCACGCCGTCCCTGGTGACGAACGCCACGTTCATGTTCGAGCTCTCGCCGACGTTGCCGTCGGCGTCGATGAACACCCCGTTGTCCAGCCCTGCCGACTTCGCCTCCATCTGCATGAGGACGTTGGGCAGGTAGTTCGTCGTCTTGGTAATGGCGTACAGCGACGGCTTGATCGGGTACGTCGTGGTCATCACCCGGAGGCCGTCGGTGTACCAGTGCTCGGGGTAGGTGAGGCCCGCGAACACCATCACGAAGAACCCGGGTTTGGCGCCCTTGGCGGGGCTGAGCTCCAGGCTGCCCGGGCCCGACGACAGCCAGTAGCGGATGGCGCCGTCGCTGTGGCCGGCCACTTCGGCCGTCTCGAGAATGATGGCCTTCATCCGCTCGGGCGTGTCCGGCAGCGTCAGCTTCGCCCGCTCGGCCGACTTCAGGAAGCGCTCGAAGTGCGCGTCGAGGTCGTAGACCTTGCCGTCCACCAGGCTGGCCGTGTCGAAGATGCCGTGGCCGCGGTGCACCATGTGGTCGTCGAAGGCGATGACCATCAGCGCCGGGTCCGTCACGATCCCGCCGAGCTGACTCGAGTAGAACGCCCAGAAGTTCACGCGCTGGTTCATGCGCAGGTTGCGCATGGCGTTGATGACGTCCTCGGTCGTCAGGACGGGCAGGAGGGGTGTCGGCGGCATGGGCCGAACTGTAGAGCATGCCGTGGACGCCGTCCAGCGTCCGGCCCGGTGGCCCGGGCTCGGCCGCGGACCCCGGCGGGAACACATCGGCTCGACGGCCGGCCGGCCGCTTGACGGTCCAGCCGGCGGGTGGTGAGATCCGCCACATGACACGACGGACACTCACCGGGGTGGGGCTGGCGGTGGTGATGGCGCTCGTCGCGTCCGGGGGCACCCGGCCCGACGCGGCCGAGGCGTGGGACGCCGCCGCGGCGGCGCGGTACCTCGACGCCCGCATGGATCTCTGGTGGGCGAAGGCCAAGCCCCTCAAGACCGGCGGCGGGACCACGACGTGCCTGTCCTGCCACACCGCGATCCCGTACGCCCTGGCGCGGCCGGTGCTGCGGATGGCGATGGGCGTGGCCGAGCCGACCGCTCACGAGGCGCGCATCCAGGAGACGCTGCGCCTGCGTGTGGAACACCTGGGCGACGAGGCGCCGTACTACGACCACACCGAGGCCAAGAAGACCGAGTCGGCGGGCGTGGAAGCC
Organism: Vicinamibacterales bacterium; assembly: GCA_041394705.1. Lineage (GTDB taxonomy): Bacteria > Acidobacteriota > Vicinamibacteria > Vicinamibacterales > UBA2999 > CADEFD01. Next base: position 181,783 of record JAWKHS010000013.1, on the reverse strand, counting down.
GTGACCGCCGCGTGGATCCTGACGCGGACCGACACGCTGGGCCGATCGGCGTTGCCGAGCGCCACGACGCGGCGCGCCATGGCGCGGCTGTGGGCGGTCCAGCGCCCCGACGGCGCCTGGGACTGGCTGGACTTCGGCCTGGAACCGTACGAGACGGCCGACGCGGCGTTCCACGGCGCCACGCTCGCCGCGATGGCCGCCGGTTCGACGCCGGGCCGGGCCGCCAGCACGGATGCCTCGGGCCGCGCCGGAATCGACCGCCTTCGCGCGTACCTGCACGACCGGCTGCCGTCGCAGCGCCGGTTCAACAAAGTGTGGGCGCTCATGGCATCCGCGGGGTTCAGCGGGATCGTGACGGCCCCGGAGCGCGACGCCCTCGTGCGCGATCTCGAATCCGTCCAGCGCGCCGACGGCGGATGGTCGCTGGCGGATCTCGGCGAGTGGCACTGGAGCAAGGCCGCCGGGCCGTATGCGGCGCCCGGCGCCACCGACGGGGCGTTGCTCGCGGCCTCGGATGCCTATGCGACTGGCCTGGTCGTCCACGCGTTGCGCGAAGTGGGCCGGACCTCCGCCGACGCCGCCGTGGCGCGCGGTCAGTCGTGGCTGCGCGCGCACCAGGTCGCCGGGCAGGCCGACGATCCGGCATGGGCGCCGTGGCGATCGCACTCGCTGAACTTCGACCGCGAGCACGGCGGCGACAAGGGCGAGCCGTGGCGCCGGATGTTCATGTCCGACATGGCGACGGCGTTCGCTGTACTGGCTCTGCGGTAGCCAGGTTGCCAGCGCGACAGTAGACGCCGGCGAACACAGCCGTGATCGCGCGACCAGCGGAACCGTAGTCAACGGCCGCGCCGGACCCCAGAATTCCAGAAAAAACGCCGTATGACGTCAGGACCCACTAGAGTATCTGCGGACGGATTGCAGGACGGTTTGTGGCGCTCTCGTCTGTCGACTACTCACACAACGTCACTCTCTATTCGGCTCCAGTCGATCGCGCCGCGGTCCGCGGCATCGCGCGTCATCTGGGCCGCACGCTGCTCCGTCGCGATCTGATCAACCTGACGGAATCCGATCCCGCCGAGCGCCGCGATCTGCGCGAGCACTTCCTCAAGCGCCGCCTGCGCCTGGCGCACGCCGACGCCGAACTCGATGCCGCGATCGAGGCCGTCATCGGCCGCATGAATCCGCGGCAGCCCAAGAGCCGCGTGACCGTCTGCTATCTCCTCGCCGAGCGGTTCGACAAACTGCGCCTGTTCCTGTGACACCGATGTAAGGGCGCCGACAGCCCCTCGACAGGGGGCGCGCCCTACGATCCGGATGAGTACGGCGGCCGTGACCGGCCCGATGGCGCCCGGGTCCCGGCGGCGGCCCCCCCGGAGGTGTGCCTTGACCGGCTACGACATGGCGAATCACCATGACGACGTGCGCGTTCTCGTCGTCGAAGACGATTCCAGCATTGCCGAGTTCGTGGCGGCCGGCCTCCGCCAGGAGGGGTTCGCCGTGGACGTGGCCCCGGACGGCGTCGAAGGCCTGGATCTCGCCCAGTCGCGGGACTACGACGCCGCCATCGTGGACGTGATGCTGCCGCGGCTCGACGGCCTGAGCCTGGTCGGCGCGCTGCGCCGGGCCAGCGTGGCCACGCCCGTCCTGTTCCTCAGCGCCCGTCACACCGTGGACGACCGCGTGAAGGGGCTGCAGACGGGCGGCGACGACTACCTGACCAAGCCGTTCGCGTTTCCCGAACTCCTGGCCCGCGTCCAGGCGCTCACCCGCCGCGGTCACGCCGCCCAGGAGGCGACCGAGCTGACGGTCGGTGACCTGCGGCTGGACCGCCTGACCCGCCGGGCCACCCGCCACGACCAGCCGATCGAGCTCCGGCCGCGCGAGTACGCCCTGCTCGAATTCCTGATGCGCAACGCCGGCAAGGTCGTCTCGAAGACCATGATCGTGTCGCACGTGTGGGACTACAGCTTCGACACCGGCACCAACGCGGTGGACGTGCTGGTCCATCGCCTGCGCGAGAAGATCGACAAGGACTTCGAGCCGAAGCTGCTCCACACGGTGCGCGGCGTGGGGTATGTCCTCCGGGCCGGGTAGGGCGTTCGCGCGGGCGTTCCCGCTCCGGATCGCGGCGTGGTACGCCGGCCTGTTCGTCGTGAGCGCGGCCGCCGTCGCCATGGTGACCTACGTGCTCCTGGCGCGCGCCCTGGCGGCCCAGGACCACGACGTCCTGGACTCGATGCTCTCCCGCTACGCCACGGAGTACGCGCGGGGCGGACTGCCCGCGCTCCGCGACGTGATCAACACCGACGCGGGCGAAGGGCGCCACGAGCAGCTCCTGGTGCGGGTGAAGGTCGGCGACGCCGAGGTCGTGTACTTCACCGAGCCTCGCGCGTGGAGCGGCTTCGACCTGGCCCGGCTGGATCGGCCCGGGGTGGAGGCCACGCCCTGGACCATCCTGGCGTCTCCGCCCGACGGCACGAGCCTCGAGGTGGGCACGGCGGCGCTGCGCGGCGGCGTCATCGTGCAGGTGGGCCGCACCTCCCACGCGCGCGACGCGCTGCTGCGCAACTTCCGGGAGCGCTCGCTCCAGGTGTTCGTGCTCGTCGTGCTGGTGGCGATCTTCGGCGGCGCCGTACTGACGCACTTCGCCATGGCGCCGCTGCGCGCGCTCGACGCCACGCTGGGGTCGATCCTCCACACCGGGCGCTTCGACGCGCGGGTGCCCACGCGGTCGTCGTCCGATCCGCTCGATCGCCTCGGCGGCCTCGTGAACGACATGCTCGGCCGCATCCAGGTGCTGGTGGGCGGGATGCGCGGCGCCCTCGACAACGTCGCCCACGACCTCCGGACGCCGCTCACGCGGCTCCGGACGGTGGCGGAGTCCGCGCTCCTGGCCGACGACCCGGCCGCGCAGCGCGAGGGACTGGCCCGCGCCCTGGAGGAGGCGGACCGCGTGAACGCCACGCTGACCGCGCTCATGGACATCTCGGAAGCCGAGACCGGCACCATGGCGCTGGCCCGCGAGCCGGTGGACCTGGCGACGATCGTCGGCGAGGCGGTGGATCTCTACGTGGACGAAGCCGAAGACAAGGGCGTGGAGCTGACGGTGGACGTGCCGGCGGGCATCACGCTCCAGGCCGACCGCACCCGGCTGCGCCAGGTGCTGGCCAACCTCGTGGCGAACGCCGTCAAGTACACCGACGCCGGCGGACGGGTGGACGTGTCGGCCGCCGCCGACGCCGTGCAGGCGACCATCGCCGTGCGCGACACGGGGATCGGCATCGGCCCCGCCGACGTGCCGCACGTGTGGGACCGGCTCTATCGCGCCGACGCGAGCCGCTCGACGCGCGGCCTCGGCCTGGGACTGTCGCTCGTCAAGGCCATCGTCGAGGCGCACGGCGGCACGGTGGGCGTCGTCTCCACGCCCGGCCATGGCAGCGAGTTCTCGGTGGTCTTGCCCCTGGCCCCGAGCGGCCCGCCCGCCGCCTGACCCTCGCCCCGCCGCCGAGACGGCCGCCCGCGGCCGCGTCGTTTCACGCCCTTCTCGCAGCCCGTCGCCCGCGCATCGGCCGCGCGGCCTGGCCCTTTCACAACTGTCATTCCCACGAAAGGGCAAAGCCAGCCGCCCGAGCGTCCTAACGAGTGACGGCGCACTCACACACCGCGCCGAGGAGATGCCGACCATGATTGGAACCGACACTCGCGACCGACGGCCCGCCGCGGCTGTCGCTCGCTTCGCCGTTCTTGGAGTTGCCGCGGGCGTGTTCGCCCTCGGCGTCTCGCACATCGTGGCGTCGCCGCCAGCGGCCGCGCCGACCACGCCGCCCGCCGTGACCGCCCCGCTCGTCGTGCCGTCGCCCACGTCGTCCTACAGCCCCATCGTGGACAGGGTGGCGCCGGCCGTGGTCACCATTCGCGTCGAGAAGACCGTGGAGGCGATGCCCACGTCGCTGCCCGCGCCGTTCCGCGACTTCTTCGGTCAGGACGGTCCCGCGCCCCGCAGCCGCGCCGACGCGCTCGGCTCCGGCGTCATCATCCGGCCCGACGGCCTGATCCTGACGAACCACCACGTGATCGATCACGCCGACTCGATTCGCGTCGACACGGCCGACGGCCGGTCGTTCACGGGCACCCTGGTCGGCAGCGACCAGCCCAGCGACCTCGCGGTGGTGAAGGTCACGGCCGCCAACCTGCCCACCGTGCCGTTCGGCGACTCCGAGCAGGTGAAGGTGGGCGACGTGGTGCTCGCGTTCGGCAACCCGCTGGGCGTCGGCCAGACGGTGACGATGGGCATCGTCAGCGCGAAGGGCCGCGCCACCGGGATCAGCGACGGGTCCTACGAGGACTTCCTGCAGACCGACGCCCCGATCAACCAGGGCAACTCGGGCGGAGCGCTCGTGAACCTGAAGGGCGAGCTCGTGGGGATCAACGCCCAGATCGTGTCGCCCTCCGGCGGGAACATCGGCCTCGGCTTCGCGATTCCGTCGTCGATGGCCCGCGCCGTCAGCGACCAGCTCGTGAAGGACAAGGTGGTGCACCGCTCGAAGCTGGGCGTCGTGGTCCAGCCCCTCACCCCCGAGCTCGCCGCCGGCTTCGGGGTGCCCGACGCGCGCGGCGCGGTCGTGAGCGACGTGGAACCCGGCAGCCCGGCCGCGAAGGCGGGCCTGAAGCAGGGCGACATCGTGATGGCGCTCGACGGCCGCCCGGTGAAGGACTCCAACGCGCTCCGCAACCAGATCGCGGGCACGACGCCTGGCACGGAGGTGACCCTCGACATCCGGCGCGACGGCAAGGACCAGACCGTGAAGGCCACGCTCGTCGAGCGCGAGCGCACCGAGATGGCGGACAACGGGCCCGCCTCGGGCGAGGGCCACGACGACACCCGGCTGGGCCTGGCGCTGACGCCGGTCACGCCCCGGCTGGCCGAGCAGCTCGACCTCCCGCGCACGGCCGACGGCCTGGTCGTGACGGGGGTGGATCCCGAGGGACGCGCCGCGGCCGCCGGGGTGCGCTCGGGCGACCTCATCAAGTCGGTGAACGGCAAGACGGTGGACTCGGTGGCGGCCCTCCGTGCGGCCCTCGGCACCCAGCACGACCGCCCGACGATCCTGCTGGTGACGCGCCGCGGCGTGGACAGCTTCGTGGCCGTCCCCCGCGCCGATTCGTAGTTCGTCACACAACGGGCGCATCGGCGCCGTCATCGGCCTATCCTGATGACGGCTCGCCGATGCGCCTTCCCATCCGCCCGCCCCGCCCCGCCCGACTCGCGCTGGCCGGCGCCGTCCTGACGCTGGCCGTCGTCGGCCTCCTTGCCGCGACCCGCGCCGCCCTGCCGTCCACCGTCACCCTGTCGATCGTCGGCACCACCGACCTGCACGGCCGCCTCATGCCCGTCGAGGGACGCGGCGGACTCGCCATGTTCGGGGGCTACCTGGCCAATCTGCGGGCCGCGCGGGCCGCCGATGGCGGGGCCGTCCTGCTCGTCGATTCGGGCGACACGTTCCAGGGCGGCACCGAGTCGAACCTCTCCGAGGGCGCGGTGGTGGTGGACGCCTACAACGCGCTCGGGTACACGGCGGCCGCGATCGGGAACCACGATTTCGAGTTCGGCGCCGTGGACACCGCCGATGCGCTCGACACGCCGCGCGCGGACCCGCGAGGCGCGTTGAAGGCGCGGGCCGCGCAGGCGCACTACCCGCTGCTGGCCGCGAACCTTCTCGAAGACGGACGGCCCGCGGCATGGCCGAACGTCACGCCGTCGGCGATGGTGGAGGCCGCGGGCGTCCGCGTGGGGCTCGTGGGCATCATGACCTACGAGGCGCTCAGCATGACGCTGGCCGCCAACGTCGGCGGCCTGCGGACGACGCCGCTCGTCGCCGCGGTGCAGCGGGAAGCCGAGGCGCTGCGCGCGCGCGGCGCCCAGGTGGTGGTGGTCGTCTCCCACGCGGGCGGCGAGTGCACGTCGTTCGAAGCGGCCGACGATCTCACGTCGTGCGACGAGTGGTCCGAGATCTTCGACCTGGCCCGCCGCCTGCCGCGGGGGCTCGTGGACGTGGTGATGGCCGGGCACACGCACGCTGCCGTGGCGCACGAGGTGAACGGCATCGCCGTCGCGCAGGCGTACTCGGTGGGCCGGGCCTTCGCGCGCGTGGACCTGACGGTGAACCGGACCACGGGCACGGTGGCGACGGCGCACATCCACCTGCCGCAGGAGATCTGCGGCCGCGTGGACGCCCAGGGCCACTGCGCGGCCGCGTCGTCGGGGACGCCCGCGCGCTACGAAGGGCACCCCGTCGAGGCGGACGCCGCGATCACGCAGGCCATGGCGCCCGCGCTGGCGCGGGTGGCCGCTCTGCGGGCCACGACGTTCGGCCCCGTCTTCGACGGGCCGATCGAGCGCGGCGCGCCGGAGGCCGAGTCGCCGCTGGGCAACCTGTTCGCCGACGCGATGCGCCGCGCGACGGCCGGCGCGGATGCCGCCATCACCTACGGCACGGGCCCCGGCGGGCTCCGCCTGGGACTGCCGGGTGGTCCCGCCACCCTCGGCGGGCTGTACGACGCCTTCCCGTTCGACAACCGCGTCGTGCGGCGGCAACTCACTGGCAGGGACGTCCGTCAGGTGGTGGCCAACCACCTGCGACGCCCGCGGTGGTGGGCGCGGACGCTCGGCCTCTCGGGCCTGCGCGTGCGCGTTGCCTGCACGGCCGGCACGCCGGCCGTGGACGTCACGCGCGACACCGGCGCGTCCATCGGCGACGACGATCGGCTCACGGTCGTGATCTCGGACTTCATCGCCGGCCGCGACGCCGTGCGCCAGGCCCTGGCCGACGACGCCACGCTCGACACCACGCCGCTCGTGCGCGACCTGGTCACACGGTGGATGCGCACGCGCCCGGGACCCGTCGAGGCGTCGGAGTTCCTCGACCGCACGGAGCCGCGATGGCAGTACGACGGGTCGTGCCAGTAGGGAACGGACCCGGGGCCCGGGACCCGGGTCACGGGTCCCGGCATTTGTCGCGCTGCCACCCAGTCACGCGATGGCACGGAGCGCGGTCAAACGATGTCGTTCCGAGCCCCGAGCCGTGAGCGCGACCCCATGAACAGACGCACCTTCATCACCGCTCCACTGGGATGGGCCCTCGTGCGCGGCATGAACGGCGCTGCGGCGCAGGACCCGCCGTCGATGCCTCGCGAGGATGCCCGGGCGCCGGAGCGGTTTCGCGTGCGCCTCACCACCACGAAGGGCGACATCGTGATCGACTGCACGCGGGCGTGGGCGCCGCTCGGCGCGGACCGCTTCTACACGCTCGTGACCGCCGGCTACTACGACGACTCGGCGCTCTTCCGCGTCGTGGCCGGCAAGTGGGCGCAGTTCGGCATCAGCGGCACTCCCGCCGTCGCCCAGGCGTGGCGCCACCGGGCCATCCCCGATGATCCCTTCCGCGAGTCCAACGTCCAGGGCACGGTGGCGTTCGCCTTCGCGATCCCCAACGGCCGCACCACCCAGGTCTTCATCAACCTCGTGGACAACCACCTCACGCACGACAAGGAGCCCTTCGTCCCGTTCGGCCGAATCGTGGAGGGCTGGGACGCGGTGGAGGGGCTGTACGACGGCTACGGCGAAACCGCCCTCGGCGGCATCCGCGCCGGCCGCCAGGATCCCCTGTTCGAGCAGGGCAACGCGTATCTCCGGAAGAACTTCCCGCGGCTGGACTACATCAGGAGGGCGAGGGTGGAAGAGCGCTGACGCGACTCATGCGGGGCTCGGGGCCCGGGCCTTCGAATCCCCGGCGCTATTGAGCCCTCCACGGCGACACGCCCCATGCGCGCAAGGACGTGCGCACCCAGGCGGTGTCCTTGTCGGCGTGGCAGGCGAGGCAGGGGTTCGGGACCTTCATCGTGTCGGTGAGGCCGGGCGTGATGAAGCGAAACGTGTGACTGCGGACGCTGACGTTCGCGATCGTGCCTGACGTCTTCGGCATGTGGCAGGCGATGCACTCGCTGCCGGCGCTCGTGGCGGGGTGGTGCGTGTGGGCTTCCACCGAGGCGGCGTGCGGACCGTTGGGCGACTTCGAGCCGTGGCAGGTGAGGCACAGCTGCTGGGCCGGCAGGCGGAGGTCGGCGTTGTAGGCCGTGCCATGGACGTCGTGGCAGGCCGCGCAGGTCACGCCGCGCGTGTACATCAGGCTCTGCGCGAAGTCGTTTCCCTGCATGCGGTTCTTGTGCGACGTGCCGTCGCCGTAGTGGGTGAACGTGGTCTCGCCGAGCGTGTGTTCCTCGAGCTCCCAGAAGTCCTTCAGGTCCTGCCCGACGTGGAACCCGACGGGCCAGTCGAAGTACGCGCCGGCCTGCGGGTTCACGAGCGGCTTGCCCTGCGAGTGGCACTGGACGCACACGTCCACCGCCTGCACCGTGTCGAGGCGGCCGGGATTGACGATTGACGTCTTGCCCGGCGCCTTGACGTGATTGCCGCCGGGCCCGTGGCACTTCTCGCAGCCGACGTTCCACTCCGTGACCGTCTTGGTCCGGATGTCGTAGTTGACCGAATGGCACCCGTCGCAGAGCGGTCCCGTGGGCCGCTTGATCGTCTCGGGCGGGTAGTGCGGCAGCCACCACTCGGTGTTCGGCTGAGCGACGTAGGGGCGCCACACCTTGTTGGTGACGTCCCACTGCGCCGGGAACGGGTAGTAGTCGTCCCCGATCTTCGTGAAGTACCGCTGCTTCCACTTGCTGCCGTAGGTGAACGCAATCTGATCCCGCGTGAACGTGACGAGCGGATTCGGGACCGACAGGTCCGGGATGATCGCGTCGGGGTGCACCTTCGGGTCCCGAACCACGTTGGCCATCCGCGTCTTCGCCCAGCGGTCGTAGATGGACCGATGGCACGTGGCACAGGCCGCCGAGCCGACGTAGGCGGCCGTGCCAGGCGGAGCCGGCTGAGCCGTCTTTGCCGCCCGGCCCGTCGCGGACATCTCGACGGTGACGCCTCCGAGCGCGAGAAGGCTCACCAACCACAGGCAGAACGGGACGAGGGATCGTGACCGCATGGATGCCTCGACGCGAAGGGCGCCTTCGCTCGGATGGGCCGATGTTAACGTCAGTTCGAGAAGGTCGCGACCTCGTGCACCGCGGCACGGGCCCGCGATCACGACGCGCCACGCCGCCCTCCGCCCGACCGTAACGTGAGGACGGCGTAGAGCCCGGGCACGGCCAGAAGCGTGACCGGCGTGGACAGGGCCAGGCCGCCGATCACGGCCAGGGCGAGCGGCTTCTGCAGGTCGGCGCCGGGCCCCAGACCCAGCGCCAGCGGCAGCAGGCCGAAGAGCGTGCAAAGCGTGGTCATGAGGATGGGCCGCAGGCGCACGCGGCCGGCGTGCTCGATCGCCGTCGCGAACGGCTCGCCCCCGGCGTGCCGCCGCTCGGAGACGTCGAGCAGCATGACGCCGTTCTTCACCACCAGCCCCACGAGCAGGATGAGGCCCATCGCCGACGAGACGTTGAGGTCCGCGCCCGTGGCGACGAGCAGCGCCAGGGCGCCGCCCAGCGACAGCGGCGCCGCCAGCAGGATGAGGAGCGCCGGGGTCCAGGCCTGGAAGTGGACGACGAGGATGGCGAAGACCAGCACGGCGGCCACGGCGAACACGGCCAGCAGCTCGCGGAACGCCGTGCGTTGCGACTCGTACTGCCCGCCGATCTCGTAGGTGTAGCCGACCGGCCACTGGCGGGCCCCGAGCGCCCCTCGGATCTCGTCGACCGCGCTGCCCAGGTCGCGGCCCTCGAGCCGCCCGCTGACGAGGGCCATGCCGCGGAGGTTCTCCCGCAGCAGTTCCGCCTGGCCGCTCGAGCGATCCGGCCGGGCCACGCGCGACACGGGCACGAGCGCGCCGCCCGGCGTCCGGATCAGCGTGTCGCCCAGCCTGGCCACGTCGAAACGCACGGCGTCCGGCAGCCGCACCCGGACCGGCACCCGCCGATCGAGCAGCCGGAGATCGGTGGCGACCTCGCCCAGCCACGCCGCCGACATCTGCGACGACACGTCGTCCACGGTGAGGCCCAGGCGTCCGGCCGCCGCCGGGTCGATGGTCCAGGTGAGCTCGGGATTGCCGCGCTGCATCCCCACCACGTCGACGACGCCGTCCACCTTCCGCAGCAGCTCCTCCACCGGCTCGGCCAGCGACTCGAGCACGGCGGTGTCGTCGCCGAAGATCTTCACCTCGATGGGCGTGGGGCTGCCTTCCAGATCGCCGAGCATGTCCTGCAGCAGCTGGACGAATTCGATCTCGGCCAGCGGCACCGCCGCCTGCAGCCTGGGCCGGAGCGCCGCGATCACGTCCTCGGAGGTGGCGCTACGCTCGCTTCGCGGCTTGAGGCGGACCAGGATGTCGCCCGAGTTCTGGGCCGTGGCGAAGAGGCCCAGCTCCGATCCCGTGCGCCTCGAGTACGCCGCCACCTCTGGCGTGGCCGCGATGACGGCTTCCATCGCCCGCACCTGCCGGTCGGTCTCGCCCAGCGCGCTGCCGGCCGGCGTGAGGTAGTCCACGACGAAGCCGCCCTCGTCGGCCGGCGGCAGGAACCCCGTGCCGATCGTGGAGAACAGCTCGGCGCTGACGGCCGCGAGCGCCGCGGTGACGGCAATGGCGAGGAGCGGCTGCGCCACGATGGCGTGCAGGCCGCGCGAGTAGATGCGCTCGAGTCCGCCCGCGGGGGCGTCGTCGTCACGCGACTCCGGTTCGCCCCCGGCGGCGTGCCCATCGCCGCCGGCGTGACGCGCGCGACCGCCGACCGCGCGGCGTGCCAGCAGCGGCACCACGCTCACCGACAGCCCCAGCGACACGAGCACCGCCACCGACAGCGACAGCGAGAGCGCCTGGAAGAACTGGCCCACCACGCCCGACAGCAGCCCGAGCGGCGCGAAGACGACGACGGTCGTGAGGGTGGAGCTGACGAGCGGCCGTATGAGCTGCGCGACCGCGTCGGCCACCGCCCCTTCGCCGCGGGCGGCCCGCCGGTGGATGTTCTCGACCACCACGACGGCGTCGTCGATCACGAGGCCGATGGCGATGGCCAGGCCGCCCATCGACATCAGGTTGATCGAGCCGCCGAACACCCGCATGACGGCGAAGGTGGGCAGGATGGCGAGCGGCAGCGTGAGCGCGGCGATGGCCGTGAGCCTGACGTCGCGCAGGAACACCAGCAGGACGGCGATCGCCAGCGCGCCGCCGATCAGGATGGCGTCGCGGACGTTGGCAATCGACGCGCTCACGAACTCGGCCAGGTCGTAGACCTTCGTGATGCGGATTCCTGCCGGGAGCGACCGCGCCACGCCGGCCAGCGCGGCGTCCACGCCGGCTTTCACCGCGAGGATGTTGGCCCCGATCTGCTGGGAGATGCTGATCGACACGGCGTCCCGCCCGTTGCCGGTGACGAGCAGCGTGCGATCCGGCGCGCCAGGCACCACCTGGCCGAGATTGGCGACCCGGAGCGTGGTGCCGCCCTGCACCACGACGGGCGCCGCGGCGATGTCGGCCGGCGACTGCCAGAGACCCGACGCCAGCGCCAGGTGCTGCAGGCCCGATTCCTCGAACCGGCCCACCGGCCTGACGAGGTTCTGCTTCCGGAGCGCTTCGGCCACGTCGGTGACCGTGAGCCGCGCCGCCGTGAGCTTCGCCGGATCGAGCACCACCTCAACTTCGCGCGTGTCGCTCGCGAGTACCTCGATCTGGCCGGCGCCGGGTACCCGCGCCAGCTCGGGCTTCAGCACGTAGGTGGCCTGGTCGTTCAGATCGGCCGTGGAGACCTGGCCCGTCATGCTCAGGATGAACACCGGGAAGACCGCCGGCGTGAGCCGCTCCACGAGGAGCGTGGCGTCGTCGGGCAGCTCGCCCCGGATCTCGGCCACCCGATTCTGCACCTGCTGCAGCGCCACCACCATGTCGGTGGCCGGGTCGAACTGTCCCGAGATCTCGGTGGCGCCGCGGATCGTGCGCGAGCGCACTCGACGGATTCCGGGCACCTCCATCACCGCCTGCTCGATCGGCCGGGTCACGGTGAGTGTCATCGACTGCGGCGGCAGCGTGCCGCTCTTGGCGATGACCACGATGCGCGGGAACTCGAGCGGCGGGTAGATGCTGCTGGGCAGCGCCCTGGCGGCCAGGGCGCCGGCGACGACGAGGGCCACGGCCACGAGCGCGGTCGCACGCCCGTGGCGCAGCAGCACGGCCGCGACGTTCACGGCTGGCCCGCCCCCACCGTGACGGCGGCGCCGTCGGGGAGACCCGCGTGCCCGCTGACGATCACCCGGTCGCCCGCCGTCACCCCCGTCGCGATCTCGACGTGCGTCTCGTCGCCCACGCCGATCGTCACCGGCGTACGCACGGCCTTGTCGTCCCTCACCACGAACACGAACGTGTCCTCGCCTTCATGAACGAGGGCGGCAGGGGAGACGAGGACGACGCCGCGCCTGGTCTCGGCGTCGATGGCCACCTGCACGGGCGTGCCGACGGCCAGCCTCGGCGCGGGCCGGCTGAACGCGAGGCGCACGGGCACCGCGCCCGTGGCCGGATCCACGGCCGCCGGGTGCGACACGACCCGCAGGTCGACCTCGTCCGCCGACACCAGCCGCGCGCGTGCGCCAGGCGTGACGCGTCTCACGTCACCCACCGCCAACGACGCGACGACCTCGAGGCGCGCGGGATCGACGAGCCGCAGCACCGGGTCGGACGTGGCCGCGTCCACCACGTCGCCGGGGTTGTGCAGGCGGCGGGCGACGATGCCCGCGAACGGCGCCCGGACGGTGACGCGATCGGCCGCCGCCTGCGCGGCGGCCAGGCCCGCCTTCGCTTGCGCGAGGGCGGCCTCGGCGTCCGCCACGTCGCGATCGGCGTCCTCGACTTCCTTGCGCGCGGCCACGCCGCGTTCGAACAGGTCCGTCGCGCGCGCCTGCGTGGCCCTGGCGTTCACGATCTGAGCCTCGGCCCGCGCGATGTCGGCCTGCTGGCGCGCCACTTCCGCGGCCGTCGAGGGCACCTCGAAGCGGACCAGCAGATCGCCCCGGTCCACGCGGTCGCCCTCGGCCTTCGGCAGTTCCGCGATCCGCGCCGGTTCTGGAGCCACCACCAGGAGCTCGGCGCCAGGAGCGGGCGTGACGAGGCCCGTGGCCCAGACGACGGCCTGGATGTCTCCCACGACGGCGGCGGCCGTCTCCACGGGCACCACGGCCTCGGTCGCGACCACTTCGGGCGCCTCGTCCGAACAGGCGGGCGCGCCCGCGGCGGCGAACAGGAGGAGCAGGGCCGTACCGGCGCGCGCGTTCATGGCAGGGGTCTCCCGAGGGCACGTTCGAGGTCGCCGAGCGCGGCCTGGAAGTCCGCGCCGACCTGCAGCATCCGGAGCCGCAGGTCGCGCGTGGCTTGGAGCGCCTGGAGATAGGCCGCCAGTCCCGTGCGGCCCAGGCGATAGGAGTCTTCCGCGAGGCGCTCCACCTCGAGGGCCTGCGGCAGGATGTCGGCCTGGTAGCGGCGATACTGCCGGCTCAGCGCGTCGGCCAGCGCCCGTGCCGCCGCCACGTCGCCGGCGACGCGCGCCGCCAGGGCCTCGCGTTCGGCTTCGAGCGCCGAGAGCGTCGACTCCTCCACGCGGACCGCGGGCCGCCTCGTGGTGAAGACGGGCACGCTGACGCCGAGGGCTGCCCGCCAGCCCGTGGCGAACTCGGGCTCGGCGCCGCGGGTGAGCGTGGCTTCCGGCGTGACGTCCGGCACGCCCAGCGCCGAGGTGAGCGCCACCTGGGCGCGCTGTTCGGCGACAAGGCGATCCAGCAAGGCGAGATCGGCGCCAGGCTCCGCGACGAGGTCGGCCGTGGGCAGGGCAATCGCCACCAGGTGGTCGATCGGCGTCGCGAGCGTGAGCGGCGTGCCCGGCGGCTGCGCCAGCAGCGCGTTGAGGCGTGCGCGCGCGGCGGCCACCGCCCCGTCGGCCGCCGTTGCCTGGTTCTCGGCATCGGCCCGGGCCAACTCGGCCTGCAGCACGTCCAGGCGCGGCGCGCTGCCGGCCTCGAAGCGCTGGCGGGCCGCGTCGCTCGCGCGGCCGGCCAGGGCCAGCAGCTCCTCGAGCAGGGATTTCCTCGCGTCGGCGGCCGCCACGTCGAAGTAGGCCTGGCGGACCAGGCGGCGGACGTCGAGCGCGGCCACGGCGAGCTCCGATTCGCTGACCGCGACGCCGGCCTCGCCCAGCGCCACGCGCCGGCCGCGCTTGCCGCCCAGTTCGATCGGCAGACCCACCGAATAGGCCTGGGTGGGCGTCTCTCGCGTGAACTCGACCCGCGCCTCGGGATTGGGCCGTTGAGCGGCAACGCCGACGGCCAGGCCGGCCGCCGTCAGCCGCCGTCGGGCCGCCTCCACGGTCTGATTCGCGCGGGTCGCCCGATCGAGCGCCGCGTCGAGCGTCAGCACGCCGGCGGCTGCCGGCGACGCTGGTTGTGCCGCCGCAACGGTGGGGCGCGCAAGACCCAGCGCGAGCACGACTCCAGCCGCGCACGCGTGCCGCCGGCCAGGTCTCACGATGCCCCGCCGCTCGTGAACACCACGCCGATGCCGCCGGGCACCGCCAGCGGACTCACGCTGCCTGCCGCGCGCCCGTGCCCGATGCGCGCCGAGCGGCCCGACACGAGGCCGATGCCCGCGCCGAACAGGACGTCGCTGAGATAGTGCCGCTGGTCCTGCAGCCGCGACCCGGCCACGTAGGCCCCGAAGGCGAACGCGGGCACGCCGACCTTCCAGCCGTAGTGCCGCTGGAGCACAGCCGCCGTTGCCACGGTGGACGCCGTGTGGCCGGAGGGAAACGAGAAGCGGCCGCCGTCGGGGCGCCGCCGGTTGACCGAGACCTTGATGCCCTGGGTGAGGGCCGTCGCCACGATCTGGGCGCCGATGAGATCCGCGCCGGTTTCAGCCAGGCGCGGCCGATCCATCGCGCGGCCCAGCAGATAGGTGGCCAGGGCCCCGCCGGCCTGCACGCCGCCGCCGACGGCACCCGCCCTGAGCGTGCGATCGAGCGCGGCCGACGCTCCGGCCCGTTCTGTGACGTGCCCGTCGACGGGGTGCGCCGCCGCGCTGAGCCCGCCGGTCACGCCGAGGATGACGGCCGTCTCGCCGGACACCACGCGTCGGAAATCGGCGCCCACCCCCCGCCACACCGCTTTCCACGTGGGTGCCGACGAGGACGTCGGATCGGCGAGACGCGCCGACGGTTCACCCGCTGGCGCCTGGGCGCCGGCCGACGCGCCCGTCAGCGTCACGCCCAGGACCAGCAGACCTGCGAGCGTCCGCCCGCGCCGACCGTGGACCGTCATCGCCATTCCCCTTCCGGCGCTCCGTGCACCCCGGTGTCCGTCCGGCGCCGTTGCTCCGGCGCGGTTGGCACTGGCGGGGGCGTCATCGGGAGCCACGCGTCTGGGGTGACATGTTAGCGACGGCGTCAATCGGCGGACCTGATATTTCCGTAAGACGCGGGTGCGCGACGCCACGAGCGGCATGCGGCGCGCGTCGGCCCACCTGGGCAGCCGCGACGCTTCCGGGTAGCATCGCACTTTCCCTGGAGGGCGACGTGGTCCGAAGCGCCTGTGTGCTGTGTGGGCTCGTGGCGGTGGGCCTGGCGGTCGAGCTGTCGGCGGAGCCCGCCCGCGGCAGCATCACCATCGGGCGGATCGCCGACATCAAGTACCCGACCGCCCCCTCCTGGTCGCCGGACGGGCGCCGCGTGGCGTTCCTGTGGGACGCGGCCGGCAAGCAGGACCTGTTCGTGGTCGCGCCCGGCGGCACGCCCGTGGCGCTCACCGACTTCGCCGTGGATCCGCAGCTCCTCGTGTCGGACATCGGCGCCGTCGAGTGGGTGTCGAACGACGAGCTCTGGTTCGGCAAGGACGGCCAGCTGTGGAGCGTGTCGGCGGCGTCCGGGCGTCCGGCGCCGACCCGAGTGGGAAGCGGCCTGGGCGACGCGGGCCGCTTCGCGCTGTCGCCGGACCGCGCGCAGATCGCGTTCCTCCGCGGCGGCCAGGTCTGGCTCGCGTCGGTGGCCGCGAAGACGCAGCGGCGGATCACCAATCTGGCGGACGGCGGTCCCTCGCCCGGCGTCCCCGTCTTCTCGCGCGACGGCCGGTGGCTGGCGTTCACGGCCACGCGTGGCGGCCTGGTGCCCGAGGACCTGCCCTGGAACGGCCCCATGGTGCGTTCGATGGAGAACGTGACCGTGGAGCGCCGGGTGGGCGTGGTGGCGGCCCAGGGCGGCGACGTGTGGTGGATTCCCACGATCGGCGCCGTCAGCAACCTGCAGTTCGCGGGCGACGGCGGCGTCGTGTACCAGGAACTGTCGCCCGACGGGAAGACGCGCGAGATCAAGGTGGCGCGCGTGGGCGGCCAACCGCGGGTGCTCTGGCGCGACCACGACGACCGGTGGTGGTCGCCGACGGGCCGCGATTCCAGGCTGCTGATGTCGCCGGACGGCAAGACCCTGGCGTTCGTCAGCGACCGCACCGGCTGGATCCATCTCTACGCGATTCCGGTCGACGCCACGTCGGAGGCGCAGGCGACACAGCTCACGTCGGGCGATTTCGGCGTGGGGCTGGGCAGCTGGTCGCCGGACAGCCGCCGCATCGCGTATCACCACAGCGCGCCCGGCAACCAGATGGAGCGCTTCGTGGACGTGGTGGAGGTGGCCACCGGCCGGAGCGAGCCGATCGTGACCGCGCGGGGCGTGCACCTCGATCCCCAGGTGTCGCCGGACGGACGCTCCGTGGTCTACCAGCGATCGGCGGTCGAGCACTCCCTGGATCTCTACGCGGTGGAACTGCGCGCAGGCGCCACGCCCGTGCGGTTGAGCGACTCGATGCCGGCCGGCTTGAACCCCGCGGACCTGGTCGCTCCCTCGCCGGTGGCGTTTCCGAGCCGCCTCGATCGCGCGCCCGTGCCCGCCACGCTGATGCTGCCCAAGGGCCTCGACACATCCCGCAAGCACCCGGCCATCGTGTGGATTCACGGCTCGGGCTCCGATCAGAACTTCCTCGGCTGGCATCCCGGCGCGTACCGGATGTACTACTCCGTCACGCAGTACCTGGTGCAGCAGGGCTACGTGGTGCTCACGCCCGACTACCGCGGCAGCTCCGGCTACAGCCGCGACTGGTCCACCGGCGTGCACATGGGCCTGGGCGTGAAGGACACGGCGGACGTGGCCGCCGGCGCGGACTACCTGAAGACGCTGCCGTACGTGGATCCGGACCGCATCGGCGTATGGGGGCTGAGCTACGGCGGCTTCCTGACGCTGCAGGCGCTGAACACCGATCCCACGCTGTGGCGCTGCGGCATCGACGTGGCGGGCGTGGTGGACTGGGCGACCTACGGCGCCGGTTACACCACGCCGCGGCTGGGCACGCCGGTGGAGAACCCCGAGATCTATCGACTGTCGGCGCCCATCAACTTCATGGACCGGCTGCAGCGCCCGTTGATGGTGCTGCACGGCACCAACGATCGCAACGTCCAGTTCAGGGACTCGCTGCGCGTCATCGACGTGCTCCTGAAGCTGGGCAAGCCGTTCGAGATGGGCGTCTACCCGGGCGAGATCCACTTCTTCCGCCGCGCGCACATCCTGCGCGACGCGTGGCGCCGGGCGGAGGAGTTCTTCGACCGCCACCTGAAGCAGGGGGCGGTGATGGTGAGCCAGTAGAAGGAGGGACGTTTCCGGGGCTCGGGGCCCGGGGCCCGGGGCTCGGGACTGGGGACTTGGGGCAAGAACGGAGCTTGCCACGCTGCCACGCCGTCACGCCGTCACGCTGCCGCACCGTGGCGCAGGCCGCGTCGGTCCGC
Organism: Vicinamibacterales bacterium; assembly: GCA_041394705.1. Taxonomy (GTDB): domain Bacteria; phylum Acidobacteriota; class Vicinamibacteria; order Vicinamibacterales; family UBA2999; genus CADEFD01. Next base: position 163,931 of record JAWKHS010000013.1, on the reverse strand, counting down.
GACGGCCTGACTGCAAGAAACGTCAAGTGGCCGTGGCGAACGGGCCGTAGAATCCGGCGATGGCGTCGGGGCGGGATGGGTTGGCGCTGCTGCACGACGTGCGCCGAGGGCTGGCCGGGGACGTGTCGCTCGGCACGCTCGCGGAGCGGAGCGGCCGGTCGCCCTTCGCCGTGCAGCGCGAGTTCTCGCGGATGGCCGGGGAGTCGCCCAAGCAGTACGTCCTGCGAGTCCGCCTCGACACGGCCGCCGCGCGGCTGGCGGCCACGACCGACGCCGTGCTGAGCGTGGCCCTCGACGCCGGTTTCGCCAGCCACGAAGTGTTCACGCGCGCGTTCAGGCGGCGATTCGGCTGCAGTCCATCGCGTTACCGGACGCGGACTTCGTCCAGGGCCTCGGGCGCGGACCGGCGACGCCACCGCGCGGTCGTCGAGCGGGCGGCGCCGTGCGTCCATCTGTATCGTCTCTCGACCCACGACACCGCCAGGAGATCGTCCATGCCCCTGCTGTCCATCGACCAACGCACGATCGCGCCGCAGCCCATCCTGTTCGTCCGGCTCTCCACGGCGCGTGGCGAGCTGGCCAAGGCCATCGGCCAGGGTCTGGGGAAGAGCTGCGGCTACGCGCTGTCGACGGGCCATGCGATGGCCGGGCCGCCGTTCGTCCGCTACACGAGCGTGGGACCGGGCCTGATGACCATCGAGGCAGGGGCGCCCCTGGCAGCGCCCGCCGAGGGTCGGGATGACGTGGAGGCCGGCGAACTGCCTGGCGGTGACGTGGTGACGGCGCTCCACGCCGGCGCGTACGACGAGCTCCAGGACACGTACGCGGCAATCGAGCGCTGGATGTCGGAGCACGGCCTGGCACCGGCCGGCGCGCCCTGGGAGTCGTATCTCACCGATCCGGCGGAGCACCCGAATCCCGCGGACTGGCGGACGGAGATTTACTGGCCAGTCAAGACCAGCATTGGGGCGAGGGGCTAGCGGCTCGGAAGGGGCGGCTGCGCTGTCCCGCCGCCACGCCGCCACGCTGCACCGCCGTCCCGCTGCCACGCCGCGCTGCCACGGCGTCTTGCTGTCACGGCGGCACGCTGCCACGGCGTCACCCGGCCACGCTGTCGTGCTGCACCGTCGGCAGGCGGGTCGATCCGCCGGGCGGCGCGCTGAACCGGACCCGATGCGGACCAGGCACCGATCGGCGGGCTATGATGGCACTCCCATCTCCGCGCCGATCGCGGGCGCGCCCAGGAGTTCCTCGATGTTCCGATTCGTGCTTGCCGTGTCCCTGCTCGCTGCCGCTTGGTCCACCGCATTCGCCCAGGCGCCGTCCGCGCCGGCCCAGCCCTTCCGCGCGGGCGAGCCGCTGAAGACCACGCCGAACGTGAAGGTGTTCGGCAGTTTCCGCTTCAGCGAGAGCCTGTCGTACGACGCCGACCGGGACCTCATCGTCTCGGTGAACGCCGGCATGCCGCAGGACATGGTGCAGAACGACGGCTACGTGTCGCTCATCAACCCCGATGGCAGCGTGCACACGCTGAAGTGGATCGGCGTGAACCGCAACGGCCTCACGCTGAACCATCCGCTCGGCAGCCACGTGGCGCGCGGGATGCTGTACGTGGTGGACATCGACACGGTCCGGTGGTTCGACATGAAGACCGGCGAGCCGAAGGGCGCCATCCCGGTGACGGGGGCGGGCCGCTTCAACGACCTGGAAGTGGCGGCCGACGGCACGGTGTACGCCACCGTGACGGGCACGCCGCAGGACGCCTCGTCGTGGAAGGTCTACAAGATCGCGCCGGACGGCACCTCGTCCGTGCTCGTTTCGGGCAGGCCGCTCAGCATGCCGAACGGCATCACGTTCGACCGGCAGGGCAACCTGGTGGTGGTGAACATCGGATCCAACGACGTCCTGACGTTCAAGACCGACGGCACGCTGGTGACCACCGAGCACGCCGTGGATTCCGGCAACGACGGCGTGGTCGTGACGGCCGACGGCACCAAGTACGTCTCGAGCGTGCGGCAGGGCACGGTGTCGCGCATCCGCCCCGGCCAGAAGGCCGAAGTCATCGCCTCCGGCATTCCGAGCGCGGCGTCGATGACCTACGACTCCAAGCGGAACCGGCTGGTGATCCCCATGAACGACTGGAACGCGATTGCGTTCGTGCAGCTGGACGCCAGGTAGGTTCAGTCGGACGCACCTGGCGCGCGGGCGACGCTCCGCGCAGTGGTGCCCGCGCCCAGTGCCCCCGGATGCCGCCGTCGTAGGGCCCCTGGATGCCGGTCCTCGGCCCGGGACGGCGCGTCTCCGCGAAATCCGCCACGCCGTTCTCGTCCGAGCGCCGCACTTTCTGCGACAACAGTCCGATGCCGCTCGACGTGACCTCACGTCGCCGGATGGCACGCTCTTTTCTTCCGGCGCGGCCGTGACCTCCACCCGCCCGCTGACCTGGATTCGCGAGCGGACGCACGCTGCCCTACGGCTCCGTCACTACAGTCCCCGGACGGAGGCCGCCTATCTTGCGTGGATCCGGCGGTGCCTCCAGTTTCATGGTTGGCGCGACCCGCGAACCCTCGGGCCGCCCGACGTGGAGCGATTTGTGTCGTCGCTGGCCGGTCGCCGCGTGGCGGCGTCCACGCAAAACCAGGCACTGTCGGCGGTGCTGTTCCTCTATCAAGCCGTCCTCAACACGCCGGTGCAGGCGCTGCACGACATCGTCAGGGCCCAGCGGCCGGTGCGCCTGCCTGTCGTCCTCGCCCGGGAAGAAGTTGGCCGCCTGCTCGGGGCGCTCACCGGGACGGAGTGGCTGATGGCGGCCTTGCTCTACGGCTGCGGCCTGCGCCTGATGGAATGCGTCGAGCTGCGGGTCAAGGACGTCCATCTGGAGCGCGGGGAGATCGTGGTGCGCGACGGCAAGGGCGGCAAGGACCGGGTGACGATGCTACCCGTGGCCTTGCGCCAGCCGCTCGCCGCACACCTGGAGGCCCGACAGCGGCTGCACCAGGCCGATCTGTCGAGGGGCCGTGGGAGCGTGGCCCTGCCCGGCGCGCTGCAGCGCAAGTATCCGCGAGCGCCTTTCGAGTGGGGATGGCAATGGGTCTTCCCCGCGACGCGCTTCTACCGGGACCCGGAAACCGGCTGGCCCCGGCGCCACCATCTGCACGAGTCGGTGCTGCAGAAGACCGTGAAGCACGCGGCCGCCAAGACCGGCTTGCCCCGCGCTGCTACCTGCCACACCCTTCGTCATTCGTTCGCGACGCACCTGCTCGAGGCGGGCTACGACATCCGGACCATCCAGGAACTGTTGGGGCACCGTGACGTCAGCACGACCATGATCTACACCCACGTGCTGAACCGGGGCGGCCGAGGCGTCCGCAGCCCGCTGGACGACTTGGATCGGTAGCACTTCCGGCAGGAATATGCCGACCGGCGTCGCAGGATATCGGGATTATGCCGACCGGCAGGTCTGGGACACGGGCGCCTCCCAACGCACCGAAAATGGCGGGCGGTGAGTCAGGCGCCCCGTCGTAGATGCGTATACTGCAGACGGCGAGCCGGACTATCCAGACCGGCATAATGATTGTTAGACCGACAACGGATTGAGTTCTTTTTCGGAGGTCTCACGCGCGGTCGCGGAGGTGGCTCCGACACGCGGTCGTTCGAGCGGCGTGGTCCGGATGGGCGGTCGTGGCTGCTCCGGCGCGGTGGTTCGCTCCACCAGGCGTCACGCACCGCCAGCCGGGTGCACCTCTTGGCGGGCGCACCGGTCCCGTCGAGGCACTGGGCGCCTCGCCGCTCGCGGGAGTCGGGCCGCCCCTCCGCCCCTCGGTGGTAGGCATGCCACTCGCCAGGGCACGGTGGGTCGCGAGGTCCTGTCACCGCGCGCCCGTCGGGGCCCCGTGGGCGGCCCGCCGGGCAACCGCCTCGTGCGGTCTAACACGCGGTTGCACCCGGCGGCCAGAGGGCCGGCGTGCGCCGGCCCCATGCGCTCGGTGTATCGTGACTCGCGCGGCCGCGGGTGAACCGCAGCCGTTAGCCAGACCATAAACAGTGAACCCCTGGTTCCTCCTCGCAGCTGCCGGGTGGGTCGTCGGCATGTGCGGACTGTGGCTCCAGGTGCGGTCCTTGGCCCTCGCTGAGCGAGGCCTACTGTCCGCTGACACGCAGGTCTGGTGCGTCGCACGAGGCGTGATCGCGGCGAGTCCTCTCGGCCTCGTGCCGCGGCCTGGTCGATCGTCCAATGTTCGGTTCGGCGTCGTCGCGGCCGATCGCCTCTGGTTCGTGCGAGAACAACTGGGGGGCGGTGCTCGCGCGTTTGGGCCGTCCCTTGGTCTGCTACGGCTCGACGGTGAGACGGCCCACTACGAGGTGTGGGTGGGGCTTGGCGCTCTGGGGTGGGTGGTCGGCGTCGGCGTGTTCCTGCTCTCTGTAACGGTCCTTGCTGCGGGCGGCGGCGCGTGGCTCGTCGCGAACAGTGCCCTTCTGCTGAGCGCCGTCGCACTGCAAGTGCGGTCCGAGCGGCGCTACGCCCAGGCTGTTGCGGCCGAGGTGTTGCGGGCGCTACAGACGGCTGGCTAACCAGCGCATGCAGCCGGCGGCGGTCAGCACCGTGGCATCATTGGGCATCAACCCGCCGCGGCTGATGCGCGGTCGTTAGCCCGTCACGATCATGGGACTCAGTGATTCAATGAGCCGTCAATTCATATTCCGACACTACTGGTGGATCGCGATCGTGGCGGGTCTGGCCAGTATAGCGACGGTCCTGAAAGTGACCGACGACGGCCGTGTTGCTCTTGTCGGTTCTGTTGTCGCGGGGCTCCTCGGCTTTTGCTATTTCGCCCAGACACAGAAGCTGCAAGAGATGGCGCTTTTCAAGGAGCTCTTTACAGAATTCAACCGACGCTACGACGAACTCAACGACCGGCTCGCGAAGATTGCAGTTGCAGGCACGGCCAACCCGGACAGTCGGGCCGTCATCGTCGACTACTTCAACTTGTGTGCTGAGGAGTACCTGTGGTTCTCGGAAGGGTATATCCCGCGCGTCGTCTGGAAATCATGGTGCGCGGGAATGCTTGCGTACTTATACGTCGAACCGTTTCGAACGATTTGGGATGAGGAGTCAGCCACGAACTCGTACTACGGGCTGTCGATCGAAATCGTAAAGAAGGGTGCGGGCTAACATCCGCTTGCAGCCGTCGGCGGCTGGTGCGATCCTTAGCCGCCGCGGCTGAAGCGGCATCGTTAGACCGACGACCGCAGAGCCCCCATCTCACGTTGCGCGCCCTCCGGGCTTGTGGCCTGAGCGTGATCCGTCAGCAAACTCGTCTCGAACGTCGCCATAGGCTCGCCTCGAGATTCGGACCAACTTCACCAGGAGCTGTAGCGAACGCTCGGTCGCGGTGCAGGCATCTTCGAGAATGAGTGGCACGATCCTGGCCAACCCTACGACGCCCAAGATTGCCAGCAAGGCAGTGCCCAAGTAGTCGTGATCCATGGCCGTTCTTTCGCTGCGCGGCTCAGAACGGAATGTCGTCGTCTGTGATGGTGCCTGTTGGCGAGCTACCGCCTTCTGGCTTCGCGCCGGCGGCTCGAGCTAGCTCATCAAGGAACGACGGGAACGCCTCGGCAGCCCAAAGCCTGGTGGCGGCAGGCGTTTCGAGCAGCGGCTTCACATCGGCGTGTTCCTCGTACCTCGTGGCATAGCAGAGGCGCCAAGTACCGGCGCGGTCAGTCCAGGCGAGACCTTCCTCGCCAGCCCAGTCAAACACCGCGATGCGAAACCCGGTCTCTGTGAGATATTTTTCGAGCGCCTTGATGTCGTTCGAGATGTCGTCGAGGCGTGTCTGAAAGCCGTCCAGGTACGGTGCCAGCTTCTTGAGGCGGGAGTTCCAATCAGAATTGCGCAGCTTGGGAGCGGCCATCACATACTCTCCTACAGCGGGTGGTGCCACCCGGCAGCGACTCTTGGAGAATCGCCGGAATCAACCTAGGTCCAGTCAAGGTTCGGAGCCCGTCAGGGCATCGGCTTCAACGCACAGTCAAGCACGCTAGAGCCGACATTCAAGGTTAACACAACAGCGGTCTAACCAGCGGTTGCAGCCGACGGCGGTTGGGCGCTGTGGCATCATCCGGGCATCAACCGCCGCGGCTGAACCGCGGTCGTTAGACGGACAACGATGAAGAACATTCAAGTGATCGACGGGGCCGACAATGCGGTCTACGATGTCTTCGCGGCCCCGGATGACGTGTTCGACTTGGTGTTTCCGCAAGGCACCGACGTGGCCTTCATCGAAGACATCAATCAGCGTCCGGATGCCGAACGGGTGTTTAAGGCACTCGAGACGATCTGGGCGAACCGCCTTCCGAAGAGCCAAGCGCAGGGCATTCACGGGCTCCTCTTTTATCAACTGCTGAAGAAGCGTCAGTACTACCCGACTCTTCGCGATGAAGAGGCAATCAATCCCGACGGGACGCGCCTACGTTGATAAGTCTCAGTACACTCAGCCGTCTAACCAGCGGTTGCAGCCGACGGCGGCTGGGCGCTGTGGCATCATGCGGGCACCAACCGCCGCGGCTGAACCGCGGTCGTTAGACCGTCCAGGACGACTGGAATGAACCGACGCGGCTTCGCCGAAGCGACGCTCCAACTCCGGTCGGCACAACTGCTGGCGGCTGGCAGGCCTGTCGAGATCTCGCTGGATTGCTCCAGCTGCCGACGGCGCCTCCGAACCGTGGTATTTGCGGAGGTTGGGGCCAAGGGGACCTGTACACCGACCGGGCATCAGTTCGATGGCCAACTGGACGCCGTGAATGTGATCGGCACTACCATTCGGGCCGAGTTTCAATACGAATTCGAGCCGTTCGAGGACGCGAAGTACGGGGACGCCCGTTATCAGGGGTTTAGAGCTGGCGCGCCAACCTGGGCTCGCCTGACGTTCCAGCTCCGATGTTCAGCGTGTGGGCGTGAGGTGTGGGGCAGCACGCAATCAAACCTGGTGCGTCCCTGGTTCGCGGCTTGTCGCTGCGGCGCCCCGCTGTACGATGACGTGAGCGAGCCAACGCTCGGTTGGCGAGAGCCGTGAATGTCGCCGGCAGGCCGGAATGATGAGCGGTCTAACCAGCGGTTGCAGCCGGCGGCGGCCGGGCGCATCATGAGGCCGCCGCGGCTGAACTGCGGTCGTTAGCCGGACCCTTGGAGGGCAACTCGTGCCACGAAAGACCGTCGGTGACCAACCGGACCCTCATTCGGTGCGCCCGGCCGAGCAGTACGGGTTTGCACTGCAGCTCATCCAGTACGACATCAACCGTCTCTGGACGATCTACGGATTGTTCCTCCTGGCCGAGACGGTGCTTCTTGGCGCAGTGGCGCAGGTCTTTTCGAACCCCGAACTGGTGTTCGCGGGTTCTGCAGTCGGTGTGCTATTGATCTTTCCTTGGTGGGCGACCTTTGAAAACACCAGGAAGTTCTACTTGCTGCGCCTGATTCAGGCGAAAGACTACGAACCGGAGGTTGGCGAGTTTCTGACTGAAGGCCATCGATTGGCCAACGGGTTCGAGATTGTTCGAATTCGAAAAGGCGCCACGAAAGAAAGCGTGCGTATGAGCAGCGTCGTGGCGTTCATGCGGCCGCAGCGATCGGGGTGGTTCTTGATGGCGTTGTTCGCGGCGGCGTTCATTGGAATCTCTGCGCTCAGGGTGGTTCAGAAGGCCGGCTAACATCCAAATGCAGCCGACGCGCCGCCTGACGCCCGACGGCGCGCGGCTGATTTGGCGTCGTTAGCCGGACGGCACATAAGCGAGGGACAAATGCCCTTCACGATCGACAAGGCTCTACTCAAGCAGATTCCGCGGTGGATATTCGCTGCTGCCGCGGCAAGCGTTATTGCGCTCTTGGTTGTGTCGTTCGTGACTGGCCGGACGTTCGTCCTCTTCAATGCCGAACTGGGGGTTCGCGGACGGCCCGCATTCGACCTTGAGTCGTTGCCGAAGGGAACCATCCTCGCCTGGTACTCGCGGGACGGCCAACTGCCGACCGGCTGGGCGATCTGCGATGGCAGTCACGGCACACCTAACCTCGTCGGCCGATTCCTAATGGGTGCGGCCAATTTCGGCGGTGTCGGTCAACCCGCGGGAAGCGATGCGATTCCACAGCACGACACGCTCGGCCACGTTCTCACGGAGCCCGAACTTGCGCGGCATTCGCACGAGGAAACCCTCTCTGGCGGAAGCGGCTCGGAAGATGGTTACACTCATCTCGCTTCGCAGTCCTGGAGCACGGCGGCGCAGTCGATCGGCGTACGACGTACCGGCGACTCCGGCGCTGATCAACCACACTCTCACGAAGTACTGCCCATCGCGTGGAAGCCGTCGTACGACACTGTCTTGTTCATTATGAAGACAACCTAAATGCCGGCTAACCTCCAAATGCAGCCGACACGCCGGACGACGCCTGACGGCGCGCGGCTGATTTGGCGTCGTTAGACGGACACCGAAAAGACCAGTCCTTTAAAGCGTGATCTCACGCGCGATCGGCCGCGGCTGGTCTCATCGACCGCAGGTGGCGGCATCGTGCCATCTCGCCGGAGGGCTCACGCTGCACGCACGGGCCGAGGGTCTTGTCGAGCGCGTCACAGTTCCTCCGCGCATCGAGCGAAGCCATCCGCAGGCGGCAGCGCTCGCGCGCCGAAGGGGCGGCCGAGCGCCCCGCCCCGGGTGTCGGCGCGCGAGCCGGTTCCCGGCGATCGTGCTGGCGACCAGCCGTCTAACCAGGCATTGCAGCCGACGCTCGGCGGCCGCGTGCGCGGCGCGCCGAGTCCCCGCGCTCGGTGTATTGTGTCTCGCGCGGCGCGGCTGAATGCCCAGGCGTTAGACGGACACCAGCGATCCAGTCCTTTAAGCGTGATCTCACGCGCGATCGGCCGCGGCTGGTCTCATCGACCACCGGTGGCGGCATCGTGCCATCTCGCCGGAGGGCTCACGCTGCACGCACGGGCCGAGGGTCTTGTCAGAGCCGCGTCCCAGTTCCTCCGCGCATCGAGCGAAGCCATCCGCGAGCGGCAGCGCTCGCGCGCCGAAAGGCGGCCAGAGGCGCCCCGCCCCAGGTGTCGGCGCGAGCCGGTTCCGGCGATCGTGCTGGCGACCAGCCGTCTAACCAGGCATTGCAGCCGACGCTCGGCGGCCGCGTGCGCGGCGCGCCGAGTCCCCGCGCTCGGTGTATTGTGTCTCGCGCGGCGCGGCTGGGCGCAGCCGTTGAACGGACACCGAAGAACCCAGTCCTTTCCGGCGTGATCTCTGCGCGCGATCGGCCGCGGCTGGTCTCATCGACCGCAGGTGGCGGCATCGTGCCATCTCGCCGGAGGGCTCTCGCTGCACGCACGGCCGAGGGTCTTGTCGAGCGCGTCACAGTTCCTCCGCGCATCGAGCGAAGCCATCCGCAGGCGGCAGCGCTCGCGCGCCGAAGGGGCGGCCGAGCGCCCCGCCCCGGGTGTCGGCGCGCGAGCCGGTTCCCGGCGATCGTGCTGGCGACCAGCCGTCTAACCAGGCATTGCAGCCGACGCTCGGCGGCCGCGTGCGCGGCGCGCCGAGTCCCCGCGCTCGGTGTATTGTGTCTCGCGCGGCGCGGCTGAATGCCCAGGCGTTAGACGGACACCGAAAAGACCAGTCCTTTAAAGCGTGATCTCACGCGCGATCGGCCTCGGCTGGTCTCATCGACCGCACGGGGCGGCATCGTTCCATGTCGCCGGAGGGCTCACGCTGCACGCACGGGCCGAGGGTCTTGTCGAGCGCGTCCCAGTTCCTCCGCGCATCGAGCGAAGCCATCCGCAGGCGGCAGCGCTCGCGCGCCGAAGGGGCGGCCGAGCGCCCCGCCCCGGGTGTCGGCGCGCGAGCCGGTCCCCGGCGATCGTGCTGGCGACCAGCCGTCTAACCAGGCATTGCAGCCGACGCTCGGCGGCCGCGGGCGCGGCGCGCCGAGTGCCCGCGCTCGGTGTATCGTGTCTCGCGCGGCGCGGCTGAATGCCAACCCGTTAGGCGGACAGCGATGCGCCTCATCATTGCGACGATCACGTCGTTGACGGCAGTAGGGCAGCCCGCTGCGTCTGCTGAGCTATGCGGCCAACTCGAGGGGCTCAGGCATCTGGGGTTTGCGGTTTCGGCACAGTGCGAGCGATCAGGCGATGTGCTCGTGATCGACATTGTCGTGGCTGCAAGCGTGCCCGTCTCATCAGGCGCCCGCCAGCCGACTAGGCTCGCGTTCCTTGAAGTGACATATCGCGGCGACTTCGTCCGCGCAGAGGCCCCTCGGGGTTGGTCTGTCGGGCGCGTCACTCGGCGATTTGATACGACGCCGGCCGTGCGCTGGTCACGCGATGCCGGGCGGGCCGGAGCGGGAGTGCAGGAAGGGCGAGAGCACCTGCGCCTTTACGTCCGTGGCGCCGACGCGGATCTTGGCTGTAGCTACCAGCTGGGCACAAATGTCGGCTCCGGCGGGTTCGTGTGTGGTTCCAAGCCGCCTAACCAGCGCATGCAGCCGTCGGCGGTCAGCATCGTGGCATCATTGGGCACCGACGCGCCGCGGCTGATGCGCGGTCGTTAGCCGGACAAACGAAGCGCCCGAGGATCGAATGAGACGCGACCCGGAACGAGAAGGCCTGGAACTGTGGGAGGCCGGCCGGCTCGCGGAGGCGGAGCAGAAGTATCGGGAGGCGTTCTCCCTCACGGTCGACGGGCACTGGGGGCGTCCGCACATTCGCGCCGGGTTGGCCTCGATTCTGGCGGCGCAAGGCAAGGCCGCCGAGGCCCTGGCCGAGTTCGAGACGACGCTCCGCGAGGAACTCGCTCTCTCGAGCGATGACCACTCGAGTCCAAGCGTTGTGGTGGCCAGGTACTTCCTCGCGGAGCATCTGCTGCTTCAGGGCAGGCCTTCTGAGGCGCTGGCGATCTTGGCGCCGAGCCTCGGCACCGAAGGCGACTACTCTCTCCGGTTGGTTGAGGCGCGCGCGTACGCGACTGGTAGGGACGTCGAACGCGCCACCGGTCTGCTTCACGTCCTACTACAGCGGGCCACGAGTGAAGAGCAGCGCACCGATCTCGAACAGCAGATCCAGTCCCTTAGCGAAGGCAGGCCCTCGAATGCCGGCTAACCAGCGGTTGCAGCCGACGGCGGTTGGGCGCTGTGGCATCATGCGGGGCAGCAACCGCCGCGGCTGAACCGCGGTCGTTAGGCGGAGCTACAACGTTCCATGACTGTCAGCTTTGATGTTCGCGATCGTGCGCCCATCGAGACCGTTGCCCAATTCGTCGAGGACGCGAAGACCGTGAGGCAGATGGTCGTTGGCGACGCCGAGAAGCACAAGTTGTGGTTCCGGGGCCATGCTAAGACGGAGTTCACCCTCGTTCCGTCCGTTGGGCGTGCGCATCGCTACGGCGGCCGCGTGCGTCAGTTCGACCGAACCGCTGAGCGGGAGCTACTGCATCGCTTCAGGCGCCGTGCTTATCCCGTTGATCCCAATGTCGCCAAAGCGGGCTACGCCCTCTTCCTTGCGCGACATCACGGCCTTCCGACCCGCGTTCTCGATTGGACGGCGAACGCGTTGTACGCGCTGTACTTCGCGTGCACGGAGTACTGCGAGTGCGACGGGCACGTGTGGGCGTTTCGTCAGCGCGGCTACAAGGGCGTGCTAGACGCGTTTGAGCTGGTTCAGCAAGACGAGAAGGCTTTGTTCGCGTCAGAGCCGTTACGTGTGAAGGTTGTCCATCCAGTCTTCAATTCGACGCGTCTCGTCGCTCAGGAGGGCGGCTTTACCTTGCACTCAGACCCGCAGACATCTCTCGAAGATCTGGCCGGCAAAGAGTTTGCGAAGAGCAACCTCGACATTGAGCAGCTCTACCGCTGGCCTGTGCGATCACGCTCCAAGCCTGCGCTCCTCCAAGACCTCAGCGGTCTCGGAATTAGTCATCGGAGCGCCTTTCCAGATCTCGACGGAATCGCCAAGAGTCTCTTGCACACGGAAGTCATCTGGAATGGCAACGAAGAGGCAGAGCCCGCCTAACCAGCGGTTGCAGCCGAGGGCGCGCGGTGGCATCCTGGGCGCGCCGCGGCTGAACCGCGGGCGTTAGGCGGACAGCGATCATGTGCTTGACGCTATACATCGGCACGCGCGAAGCATTGCCGGAGCGGGAGACAGCGGACCTGGTTGTCGAGCCCGTGGGACCTGGGCAGCAGGCGGTTGTGCAGTGGTTCGCTCAGCCGTCAGTGCAGTTCGTCGGCGCCCACACAGGTTGTAGCTGCGGGTTTCCGAGCGTGGTGGCCGAAGACCTTGTCGAGTACTACGACGGCATGTTGGCAGGCCGGAGCGACCGGGCCGATGACCTCCGGAGTGTCACCGCGCTACTTCACCTCGTCGGCGCGCGCTTGAGGCCGGCCAACCAGTAGAGCTGTATCCAGTGTGGGAAGGCGACGAGAGCAAGGCTCCCAAGGGCGTCGTTCAGTGGTCGTTTTCGCAGCTCACTCCTGAGCGACTGGTCTTCAATCAACACTTCCTCTACGAAGTCCGCCGGTAAACCGAACCGCCGCCTAACCAGCGGTTGCAGCCGACGGCGGTTGAGCGCTGTGGCATCATGCGGGCACCAACCGCCGCGGCTGAACCGCGGTCGTTAGACGGACACCGAAAAGACCAGTCCTTTAAAGCGTGCTCTCACGCGCGATCGGCCTCGGCTGGTCTCATCGACCGCAGGTGGCGGCATCGTGCCATCTCGCCGGAGGGCTCACTGCGCACGGGCCGAGGGTCTTGTCGAGCGCGTCACAGTTCCTCCGCGCATCGAGCGAAGCCATCCGCAGGCGGCAGCGCTCGCGCGCCGAAGGGGCGGCCGAGCGCCCCGCCCCGGGTGTCGGCGCGCGAGCCGGTTCCCGGCGATCGTGCTGGCGACCAGCCGTCTAACCAGGCATTGCAGCCGACGCTCGGCGGCCGCGTGCGCGGCGCGCCGAGTCCCCGCGCTCGGTGTATTGTGTCTCGCGCGGCGCGGCTGAATGCCCAGCCGTTAGGCCGATTGGCGAAGCAACTCCGAGACCCGGAGCGGTACCGACTGTGCTGAAGATTGTAACGCTCGCGTACCCACAGGCCTTGCGCGAGAACTGGTGCGCTGGCAGTTCGGCGATGCTTGCCAGCTCCGACGCATCGCCATTCATCAAGCGGGTACTCACGAGGAAGCACAAGGTCCGCCCAGCGCGCTTCTTCGGTGAGGCCTTCGTCGCCACCCAGCTGCGGCATACCGAGGGCTACTACTGTCCATTCAAGTGGCTGACGTCCGCATCGTGGTCGGGCGACAAGAGCCTCGGCGACCAGGACAAGCGAGAATTTCGCGACGCCTTAGGCAGGTACTTCCCGAAACTCAGAGAACTCCAGACCAGAGCGGATCAGGCTCGGAGCCATCTCGGAGGCGAGAAGCCTGTTGGTCCAGACCTGTGGCTGGTGAGCCCGGACCGACATCAGTTTATTGAGGTCAAGATGCCGAAGGACGGCTTGGCCGAGCGGCAAATCGCAGGGCTTGCGTTACTGGCCACCAGCCTGCCTAGCGATCGGCCAATCGAAGTTCTCTGCATCGCTCTCGACCGAACGGTCGAGCAGTTCGACATGTACGCCAAGGCATTTACGGTCTGAGTTCAAGCGTGAAGTGCAACAGATCTCATCGGGCATAGAAGCACTCCGCCGGGGTGCGGTACCCCAATCGTTTCCGAGGCCGTGCGTTGAGGCGCTGCGCCAGGGCATCGCATTGCCGCTGCGTGAGACCGGCCAGGCTGGTGCGCTTGGGCAGGTACTGGCGTAGCAAGCCGTTCAGGTTCTCGTTGCTGCCGCGTTCCCACGAGTGGTACGGCGTGGCGAAGTAGAAGCGGAGCCCTGTGGTGCGCTTCGACCGCGCGGTAGTCGTGGAACTCGGTGCCGTTATCGGCGGTCATCGTCTTGAAGGATCGTGGCGCGCGTCGGATCAGGCGCCGCAGGCCGCGTCATGCCGCGGCTCGTGCGGTTCCGGAGCTGCCGAGCATCGTAGCCGGTCTTGCGCTCCACGAGGTGGCCACAGTCCGGGGCGCCGGTGCCGACCAGCGTGTCGACCTCCCAGTGCCCGACCGAGCGGTGCGCTGCTCGACGATCGCCAGCGGTCGCTGATCATGCGCTTGCCGGCCAGGCGGCCGCCGGCTGTCGTAGCTGCCGTGGCGCTTCCGGCACTGCTTCGTAGCGCAGCGCAGGTCGCGGAAGAGCGAGCCGCCCATCCTGGCGTCGCCAGATGTGGGTGTAGATCGTCTCGTGGCTGATCGACCAGGCGCCGTCGCGTCGGAGCCGCCCCGCGATCTGCTCGGGGCTCCACTGCTTCCGCAGCTGCCGGTGCACGTAGCGCCACTGCTGGGGCGTGAAGTGCGTCGTCCGTCGCGACCGCGACCGACGACCGCGTGCGCGCTCCGACGCCGTGAACGGCCGGTAGCAGCCGTCGGCGCGCGTGGCATTGCGCCGGACCTCGCGCGTGATCGAGCTGCGATGCCGGCCGAGCACGGCGGCGGTCTGCGACGGATTGAATCCCCACTGGCGCAACGTCGAGATCAAGTATCGTTCGGGCGAGGTGATCTGGCGATAGTGCATCGAAGACTCCAGCGACTTGGCGGTTGTCGGAGTCGTCGAGTATCCCAGATCGCCTCGTTCCATCCGGGCCTGGAGTGTTGCAGTTAGTTTCTGAATTCGCGCGGCCTAACCACGGCTTGCAGCCGACGGCGGCCCGGGCGCATCATGAGGGCCGCCGCGGCTGAAGCCAAGGCGTTATGCCGACACAATCCGGAACGATCTCTGATTGAACGGCTATACGCCATTGGCGTATCATGGCGTTCATGCGGTTCGTCGAGACATCTGTCTTTACAGCGGTGGTGCATCGGCACCTCGACGACGAACGGTATCGGCAGCTACAAGTCGCCCTGATGCTTCGGCCCGAGCAAGGACCGATCATCAAGGGCTCAGGCGGCCTCCGAAAGGTGCGGTGGGCGCCAGCCGGGGTAGGGAAACGGGGCGGCGTTCGGGTGATCTATTACTGGGCACCCGGTGAGAGCGTGTTCTACATGCTCTACATCTATGCGAAGACCGAGCAGGGAGACCTGACGCCCCCGCAAGTCCGCGCCCTCGCGAAGGTGGTTCGAGAGGAATTCAAATGAAAGACACTGCGTTTCAAGAGCTTCTGGCGAGCGTGCGCCAGGCTGGCGCGATCCGGCGTGGCACTCGCCGGCCCGCACGAACGACCACGTTTGAGCCCACCGACGTGCAGGCGGTCCGGGCGAAGCTGGGCGCTTCGCAGGCCGAGTTCGCCCTGATGATCGGCGTGAGCGTCGCCACCCTCCGGAACTGGGAGCAGGGCCGGCGTACGCCCGAGGGGCCAGCGCTGGCGCTACTCCGCGTCGCGGCTCGGAATCCGAAAGCCGTGATTCAGGCCCTCCATGCCCACCCCAAGCGGGGAGCGGCATAACATCCGAATGCAGCCGACGCGCCGCGTGTCGCGTGCCGGCGCGCGGCTGATTCGGCATCGTTAGGCGGACAGACGAATGACGCGATCGGTTGCACCGTTGCTCGTTGTGGTCGCCACGCTGGGCGGATGCAACCAAGAACCCGAGCACCGCGTTGCGGCTGACCTTGCCGAGCAACTGCGCGCCTCGCGACAGGCGGAGTTCATCGTTGAACCTGATGGCGGGGTCGTGCTCGGTCGCGATGCCGTCAGATCCCTCATGAACCCGTGCTCCCGGGGCTTTCCACCTGGTCTGACGGGTTACTGGGCACCCACCACCGACGAGCTACGAGAACTCGAAGAGCGGCTGGCGGCGCAGTTGGCGCAAGACGTGCCCCTCATATCGAGACCCCTAAACAGGCGACGCCTCGTTGTGTGGCGGCAATACGTAGGCATGCTCCGCGGGGGCGTGAAGGTCATATACGTCAACGGAATGCCCGCCGAGTCCCTCGAGCGTCATGAGGCCGAGTGGCGTCGAGGGCAGCTGCTGGTGTGCGGCGGGGGCGCCTCGAACTTCGGCATTGTGTACGACACGACGACCAGGCAGTTCGACAGCTTTGAAGGCAATGGCCCAATCTGAATGCCGCCTAACCAGCAGTTGCAGCCGACGGCGCGCAGGTGCATCCTGAGCGCGCCGCGGCTGAACTGCGGTCGTTAGCCGGACTACATCCGGGTTGAGACGTGGCTCTCGATCCAGGCTTTGAGCTCAACGCGCGACACGCGGCCCGCGGCGAGATTGAGCATCAGCACCTCTTGCTCGTCGACGGACGCCGCAATCGTCAACCCATTCAGCTCAAGAAACACGGCCATCGCCGCATGGGCGATCCGCTTGTTGCCATCGAGGAACGTGTGATCCATCGCCAGTCCATGCGCCAATGCGCTGGCCTTGTCGACGACCGTGGGGTACAAGTCCGACCCGTCGAAGGTGGCTTTGGGCTGCGCGAGCGCCGATTCGAGGGCGCCGAAATCGCGCACGCCCGCTGCTCCGCCTGTGGCCTCCAGCAGGGCGCGGTGGAGCGCGACCACCTCACCCAGGGTCAGGTAGCGCATCTACGCGAGGCGGCGATACAGTTCGAGGTTCTGAGCGAGCACGCGCTGGGCCGCGGCCTGGAACGCCGCATCTGGCGCGGCGAGAAGGTCGGTCACCGCCGCGCGGGCGAGGTCTTCAACCGACACGCCAAGTCGTTGGGCCTCGGTTTCGAGTTGGGCGGCTTGGCTGGCCGGCAGTTCAATGGCGACCTTCATGAAATCACTCTAGCGCGACGCCCGCCGGCTAACAAGCGGTTGCAGCCGACGGCGGCCGGTGCGATCCTGAGCCGCCGCGGCTGAACCGCGGTCGTTAGACCGCTGAGCGACGAACTAGCCAATTAGCTCGAACAGTCCTTCGACGACTTGAGCCAACTCCTCGTCCGACACTCTTCCGAGCCTTCGGCCAAGGCGCTCGGTCGAGAGCGTACGCACCTGGCTGGTCTTGGCCCACGAGCGTTTGGGCAACTTGCCCGTCGCCAGTTCGAGCGTCAACGGGTAGCCGGCTCTGGGTTCCTGACTGGTGAGCGCAATGGCAATCACCGTACCCGAGCGTTCGTTGAACACGTCGTGGCTCAGCACCAGCACGGGGCGTTCGCCTGCTTGCTCATGGCCGCGCACGGGGTTCAGGTCGGCCCAACGCACTTCGCCCCTTAGTATTCGGGCCATGCCGTATCAGCTCCGAGCGCCTGGTCGGCGAGTTGCTGCTCTTCTGCGGGGTCGAGCTTGGAGCACTCCTCGGCGAGCCGTGTGCGCGCCAGCCGAGCGAGCTTCTCGGCCAAGGCCGTCTCGATAGCTTGGCTCCGGTTGCGGAATCGTGCACGCGCGACCAGGTGATCCACGCGGTCGAGCAGGGCCGAGTCGAGGGTCAGGGCAACTTTCGTTTTCGGCATGGCGGTATGACAAAACATCCTACCACTGAGCCACGCGGTCTAACAAGCGGTTGCAGCCGACGGCGGCTGGTGCGATGCTGAGCCGCCGCGGCTGAACCGCGGTCGTTAGCCCGACTACGAGGAACACAGAGCGCATGCGACAATCACGTCGTGCCTGAACTGTCGCGTTTCTTCGGAATCATCATTCGCATGTTCCCGGAACTCGGCGCACCCCACCATCGGCCGCACTTCCATGCCGCGTACCAGAACGCCACGGCGACGGTCGCGCTCGATCCGATTGAGTGCATCGGCGGCGAGCTGCCCCGGACCCAACAGCGGCTGGTCGAGGCCTGGGCCGAGATTCACCACGCGGAGCTCCTTGAGGCGTGGCAGCTCTTGCAATCTGGCAGGAGCCCCCACAAGATCGATCCGTTGCGGTAGCGAGGGCGCACCATGAGCCATGCCATCTATCGGGTTGAACGGGTCGAGATCGTCGCGCCCTACACACTGGCGCTGCGGTTCAATGACGCCACGGAACAAACGATCGATTTCCGGCCGGTGCTGGAAGGCGAACTGTTCGGCCCGCTCCGCGATCTCGCGCTGTTCAATCGCGTGGAACTGGACCAGGCGTTCGGCACGATCCAGTGGCCGACCGGTGCCGACTTCGATCCAGAGACCCTGCACGACTGGCCACAGTATCGAGACGGGCTGGTCGAAATGGCTCGCCGGTGGGCACTCGCCGGCTCGCCGTCGACGAAACGCGCGGTCTGAGTTCAAGCGTGAAGTGCAACAGATCTCATCGGGCATAGAAGCACTCCGCCGGGGTGCGGTACCCCAATCGTTTCCGAGGCCGTGCGTTGAGGCGCTGCGCCAGGGCATCGCATTGCCGCTGCGTGAGACCGGCCAGGCTGGTGCGCTTGGGCAGGTACTGGCGTAGCAAGCCGTTCAGGTTCTCGTTGCTGCCGCGTTCCCACGAGTGGTACGGCGTGGCGAAGTAGAAGCGGAGCCCTGTGGTGCGCTCGACCGCGCGGTAGTCGTGGAACTCGGTGCCGTTATCGGCGGTCATCGTCTTGAAGGATCGTGGCGCGCGTCGGATCAGGCGCCGCAGGCGCCGCGTCATGCCGCGGCTCGTGCGGTTCCGGAGCTTGCCGAGCATCGTGTAGCCGGTCTTGCGCTCCACGAGGGTGGCCACACAGTCCGGGGCGCCGGTGCCGACCAGCGTGTCGACCTCCCAGTGCCCGACCGTGGTGCGCTGCTCGACGATCGCCGGCCGGTCGCTGATCATGCGCTTGCCGGCCAGGCGGCCGCGGCTGTCGTAGCTGCCGTGGCGCTTCCGGCACTGCTTCGTAGCGCAGCGCAGGTCGCGGAAGAGCGAGCCGCCGCGCGCCTTGTCCGCCCAGATGTGGGTGTAGATCGTCTCGTGGCTGATCGACCAGGCGCCGTCGCGTCGGAGCCGCCCCGCGATCTGCTCGGGGCTCCACTGCTTCCGCAGCTGCCGGTGCACGTAGCGCCACTGCTGGGGCGTGAAGTGCGTCGTCCGTCGCGACCGCGACCGACGACCGCGTGCGCGCTCCGACGCCGTGAACGGCCGGTAGCAGCCGTCGGCGCGCGTGGCATTGCGCCGGACCTCGCGCGTGATCGAGCTGCGATGCCGGCCGAGCACGGCGGCGGTCTGCGACGGATTGAATCCCCACTGGCGCAACGTCGAGATCAAGTATCGTTCGGGCGAGGTGATCTGGCGATAGTGCATCGAAGACTCCAGCGACTTGGCGGTTGTCGGAGTCGTCGAGTATCCCAGATCGCCTCGTTCCATCCGGGCCTGGAGTGTTGCAGTTAGTTTCTGAATTCGCGCCGTCTAACCAGCGGTTGCAGCCGACGGCGGTGGGGCGCTGTGGCATCATGCGGGCAGCAGCCGCCGCGGCTGAACCGCGGTCGTTAGGCTGAACGGACGACGAGTGACACGGAGACCACCCATGCGAATCCCCGTCGCGCTGCTTGCCGCCGTGCTCCTCGTCGGAGCACCAGAGACTCAGGCTGAACAGGTCGCAGTGTTCGGTGGGATGCGGCTGGCCAAGCAAGGGGCGGCCAGGGCAAGTCAGAACTCCGGCAAGAGCAATCCCTACAGCCAACTGTTCGAGGGCGCCGGGCAAGCAAAACGCGCAGCTCCTTTCCCGCCTCCAGAGGTACCGGCGTCAACTCGAAGAACGGAACAGCCGATCGTCAAGTGCGGAATGACGCTAGTCCCTGGCGACCCACGAATCGATCCAGGCATCGTCGTGCCAAGCGACAGGAACCAGACGAGATCGCACATGCGCGGCATCGAGCCAAGCACATGTTGGTAATCGTCAGCCTAACCACCAAAATGCAGCCGACGCGCCGCGTGTCGCGGGTAGCGTCCCGTCAAGTGGTGGAAATCGGATCGCCCGATTCGTGAGCTAACTCCCGTTCTATGCAATCGCGGCGAGGATCTCCTGGGCGGTGATCGACAGCGACGGCGTGACCGTCTGCTGCATCGACTCCGCGCTGAAGTAGCGCCGTTCGGCGACCGCCCATTCGTCGTCCTGTTCCAGCAGAATGGCGCCCACGAGCCGGATCACGGCCGCGGGGTTCGGAAAGATCCCGACGACGTGCGACCGGCGCTTGATCTCCTTGTTCAGGCGTTCCAGCGGGTTGGTGCTGTGGAGCTGCCGCTGATGCTCGAGGGGGAGATGCCGGTAGGCCAGGATGTCCTCCGCGGCGTCTTCCAGCAGGCGGGCCGTCTGCGGAAACCGCGGGCGCAGGCCGTCGGCGACCTTGCGGAGCTGGCTCATCGCCGAGGCGTGGTCCGGCTGCGCGAAGATCGTGCGGACGATCGCGGCGATGGCTTCGCGGGCGCCGTGCGGCACCGTGGCCAGCAGATTCCGCATGAAGTGCACGCGGCACCGCTGCCATGTCGTGCCGCTCAGCACCGTGCTGATCGCCTGCGTGAGACCCTCGTGGGCATCGGAGATGACCAGGCGCACGCCCTTCAGCCCGCGCTTGACCAGACTCCGCAGGAATGCCGTCCAGAAGGCCCGGTCCTCCGACGGCCCCACCTCCACGCCCAGCACTTGGCGGTCGCCGTCGCTCGTGATGCCCACCGCCACGACCGTGGCCTGACTGATCACGCGGCCATCCACGCGGACCTTGTGGTACGTCGCATCGACCCACAGATACCGGTGCTCGCCGGGCAAGGCGCGCGTCCGAAACGCCGCCACCACCGTGTCGAGCTCGGCGCAGACCCGCGACACCTCCGACTTCGAGATCCCATCCACGCCGAGCGCCTTGACCAGGTCGTCGACCTTCCGCGTCGAGACGCCGTGCACGTAGGCTTCCTGCACCACCGCCAGCAGCGCATGCTCGGCGCGACGGCGGGGCTGCAGCAGCGATGGGAAGTACGTCCCGGTCCGCAGCTTCGGAATCGCCAGCTCGATCGTGCCCATCCGGGTATCCCACGTCCGCAGCCGGTACCCGTTGCGATCGGTCGCTCGCTCGCCCGTGCGCTCGTGGCGGTCGGCCCCGATGAGCCCGGCCACCTCCGTCTCCATCAGCGCCTGGGACAGCACCCGAATCCCTTCCCGCAGCACGTCCCCGTCCTGCTCCTCGAGGAGCTTGCCAACGAACGCCGGCAGATCCATCCTGGGCTTCGCCATCGCGTCATCACCTCCGTGTCGTCCTTCTCCGGCTAGAGAGAACTCACGGAACGATGCGCGATGGCGACGCGGCTGTCTACGCCGCTCGCCCTACCGAATTTCCACCACGTCCTGGGACTTTAACCGTGTCGCGCGGCGGCGCGCGGCTGATTTGGGGTCGTTAGGCTGCCTCGGCCTTCCGAATCAGCTTCGCAATATCGCGGGGTGTTGCGCCGATGCTGAGCAACGAGCGCATCATCAAATCGAGGCTTACTGAGGTATCAGCCGCCTCCATCTTCGCCACCCGCGATTGACTCGAACGCAGCTGTTTTGCCAGCGCAGCCTGGGTCAACCCGCGGCGTTCGCGCAGTTGGCGGACGCCGGACGCGAGTGCGAGCTTGAGTTCCACGAAGCGCCGTTCTTCATCGCTCAGGCCCAGAAACTCGGCAGTGTCGCTGACGCGCCACCCCGCCGCCTGGAGCCGAGCCTTCTTTGCCTGTCTCATCGTCTGGTCCTCGTTGTGGTGGCGGCGTGGTATTGCGCGAGGCGCCGGCGGCAGGTCGCGAGCGCGCCCTGCGGTGTCGCTTCCGTCTTCTTCGCAAACACGTCCAGAATCACGACGGCATCGCCTGCTACGTGGTACACGATCCGCCACGTAACGGACCGGTCGGGTATCCGTAGCTCGTGGCACCCGGCACCGATCGTGGGCATGGGGCGTGACTGGGGCAATCCGAGCGTCTCGCCCTGCTGGAGGCGCCGCAGCAGAAATCCCCCTCGACTCGCGCCTCGGCGCTGAAGGGCGGCGTCTTCACCGCTCCGAAGAGCCACACGAGCGGTACGTCGACGGGCCGAGCCATCGCCATATGTCGAATATGACATAGGCGACGGCAGCATGGCAACTCGCGGTGGCTAACATCCAAATGCAGCCGACGCCCCGCGTGATGCTTGTCGGCGCGCGGCTGATTTGGCATCGTTAGCCCGACAACAATCCCGAAGCCATGTTCCAGCAACTACGGCCGTGGCCTGTAGCCGCAGGGCTATTGGTAGACACGGTCGGCTCAGCCGTCCTTGGTCTGGCTGGAGCGACGTTCAAGGTGTCATCAGCAGCTGCCTCGACACTGACCGACGTGCCGATGACGACGCTCGACTCCGTCTTGGCGATCGTGTTCGGGTTGGTTCTGGTCACGGTCGGTGGTCACGGGTCTGTCGATCCTGGGCGTCGTCCCAGCAGCTGCGCTCGGCGGCTCGCTTCATCGTGAGGAAGAGGTGAGCGACCCGTCAGCTGGCTAACAAGCGCACGAAGCCGGCGGCGCTGGGACAGTTGTGGCATCATCCGGGCATCGAGGCGCCGCGGTTCATGCGCGGTCGTTGGGTGAACCCGACTCGAGGACCCGGACAAGAACGATGACGACGGGACGCGTACCGGCCGGCTTCCTGGCGCTGCTGATCGCTGGCACTGCGAGTGTTGTCGGCGCGGCGCCCCAGGGCGGCACAACTGCCTGCGACGCGGCCCAGCCGGTCAATGTGCTGTCGGTCGTAGGGCCGATGGTCGGAAGCCATCCGGCGTGGCTCGTCGACGGCTCGAGTCGGTGGACCGGCTCGGCCAGTCCAATCAAGACACTCTGGGTGCTGGCGCAACCGACGGCGGGTATCGAGATCAGCGGGCGCAGGCGCGGCGGCTCAGAAGTCGCAACATTCCAGCGCGGGTCAGAGCCACCCACGGACCGCCTCACCGTTGCCGATCCGAAGCGCGACTCGGTCAAGCCCGGGGGCGCCAGTGCCGACGTGCTTCAGGCCCACGCGTTCATCCCGTCTCTGGTGTTCTATCCTGTGCCTGGCTGCTGGGAGTTCACCGTGGTCTCGGTCGGCGTACGGAGTCGAATCGTTCGCAATCTAGAAGCACGACCGTGACATGGCCACCTAACCTCCAATGCGGCCGACGCGCCGCGTGCCGCTTGTCGGCGCGCGGCTGATTGCCGTCGCCAGGCCGACTGAGCATGCCGCCTTGTCTGGACACCTACGTCGTATCGGAACGCACGAGAGCGGTCATCGAGAGGTTCCTCGACCGTTACGTCGACCGCGAGTTGAGCGAAGACCGCGGTTCCGAGCAGCTACTGGTTGCTCCGGTCGAGTCGCTCGAGGGGAGCGAGCCGGCGCGGTGGGCGTGGGAGCCTGAGGGAACGCTGACTGCCGTAATCGAGCGTGGCTTGGCAGACCCCTCCAGCGCGTTCGTCGTGTACCTGCGGCCGAAGGACCGCGGCCATCACCAAGCCATCCTCGCGTTCACGACTGACGACGCCGTCGTCTGCGGGGTGTCTCTCGATGATCCGGACGACGCCCCCGAAGTGTTCAAGACCGCACAAGCGTTGCTCGAAGACCTGGCGACACAACTGTCGGCCGTTCGAGGGTTCATCGGTGTGGAGCAGCCGCCGCCCCTGACGGGAACGACCACAGATCACGAGGTCTGGCTGCTAGAGTGGCACCGAGGGGCGGCCTGACCAGCGCATGCAGCCGGCGGTAGTCACCTCTCGTGGCATCATCCGAGCATACGCGCGCCGCGGCTGAAGCGGCCTCGTAGGACGGCAGTAGATACCATGGCCGGACTCTTCAAGAAGAAGTCCCCGACGCTTCCGGGCCAGTGTCCCCCGGTGCCGAAGTGGCGGCCTTCGATTCGTCAGCCCGTGGAGAGGGTCACGGAACGCGTGGCCCACTACACGAGTCGAAGGCGCTGTTCGGCCGCTGCTTCATGTTCGTGGATGCACAGAGTCCGAAGGTTCTGCAGATTGTTCGCGCTGCCGTCTGACAAGCAGTTCCAGCGGGACCGTGACACGGCGACGCAGGCGCGTGGTCACGCCGCCGCTGAAATGCGGCGTCATACTCGCCCGAGATGACGACGGTCGACGACGCGATCGCGGCTTTTCGACACGCTGCGATTGAAAAGGGTGCGTTCGCGGGACCTCGTGCTCGCGACCATGCTCTTCACGCTGCGATGGCGGCAGCGTGGCGGGCGCTGCACGCGCAAGGCCAAGCGGGTCTGCAGGCCTTCGAGTCACTGCTCAACGATGAGTCACGCTTTGTGCGGACGTGGGTGGCGGCAGTTCTGATCTCGCGCGGCGACAACCGGGGCGTGGCCGTGCTGGAGGCCGACGCAGAGATGCGGGACCGTCACGGCTTCTCCTCGCAGATGGTCCTCAGAGAATGGCGGGCGAAACGCCTGAAGTGTCCGTTCGGCGAAGTGGACGGGACGGGATGATCCTCGAGCGCGATGGCGGCCCGCTGAGCCCGTGACTGAGGAACGGTTGGCGGCGGGCGCCGAGGCGGAAGGTGGCGGGCCAGGCCCAAATCGCGCCGCCCGTGGCGAGGAGCGCAGATGCCCGACACCCTTCAATACGCCCTGCTCGCGTCGACGCCGGCGCTGGTGTCGAGTGCCATCACGTGGCGCCTCATCTGGCCCCGGTGGTAACGGGTAGCGAAGCTGCTCCTGCACCCCTGCGTCTATGCCGCGTTGGCCGTCGCGATCGGCCCCTGGAGCGTACCTGTCGCCTGGGCGCACCAGGGCCTCGGATTGGCCGGCCATCTGTGGTTCAGCAGGCAGCATGGGTTCACGTGGTACGCGGTGGAAGACCCCGAACGCTACATCGCGCTCTCGAAGGCGTCGGTCGAACGACTCGCGCAAAGGGCTGGTGGGTCCACGGAGTCCGGCGAACGCCACGAGCGGAAGAGTGGCAGCGTGCGATAGACCTCGGCGTGCGGTCGCGAGGCCACACTGGCGGCGATCGGCCATCGGACCGGGAAGACCAATGCTGGCGGGCCGTCGAGACCGTCGCGGTCGTGCGTGAGCCGACGGTCAGTGGCGCATCGTCGACGACGTCTTGCCATAGCGGTGATACCCTACGCCCGACGCCGGCGCAGTCGCGCGGCCGGTCCACCGCCGATGGTGCCGGCGCGTGCCGCCATCGGCGCAGGGACACCGCAAGACCACACTGCGCGTATGAGCGTTGCACCCGCGACATGACAGGCTTCCAGGTTGTTGTCACGGCGTCGTCCGTCCTCTTCGTGGGCGGCTGCCTTCGTGCCGTCCAGACGTTCCTGTTCGTGCGTCGGGCGATCAGGGTTCGAGCCAAGGTCGTCGGCGCCGTCGACGCGACGGTCGACAACCACGACGCCAGCAGCCAGTCCGCCGGCGTCACCCGCTACGTCGTGGAACTGCCAGGCGCCGGTGGCCGCACGCGTCGAATCGCGCTGGCCGTGGCGTTCGGCGGCGCGATGGCCGACAGGCTCGTCGGGGACGACCAGACCATCCGGGTGCTCTACGATCCGCGCGCGCCAGATGTCGTCCGGATCGACGCGCCCTGGACGCTGTACTTCCTTCCCGCCTTCCTCTGCGCGCCAGGTCTCCTCTTCTTCGCGCTCAGCGCCTACGTATGGCTGGGCACGTGAACGACGCGCCACCGGCGTGATGAGCGCCCGTCGCGGCCGGCCCGGCCGCCGGCCGATCGTCGAGGCGGGCTATCATGTGCCCAGCGCAGGGAGCCATGGCGAAGCATCGAATCTTCACGACGAGTGTCGCAAGCGTGTATCCGCACTACCTCGCGAAGGCGGAGAAGAAAGGGCGCACGAAAGGCGAGGTCGACGAGGTCGTTCGCTGGCTCACCGGCTATTCGCAGGCCGAGCTGGAGGAGCGGCTCGCCAACAGGACGGACTTCGAGACGTTCTTCGCCGAGGCGCCGCGCATGAACCCCGCCCGCGCGGCGATCAAGGGCGTGATCTGCGGCGTGCGGATCGAAGAAATCGAAGAGCCGACGATGCGGGAGATTCGCTATCTGGACAAGATGGTCGACGAACTGGCCAAGGGTCGCGCGATGGACAAGATCCTGCGGAAGGCGTGAGCGCATCCTGGCGATGAACCGCTCGACCTCGCGCGATCCAGGCACTCCATGTTCGCCACAGTCCGGACGCTGGCCGTCGTCGTGACCGCGATGCAGGCGGTGGGGCCGCTCCCGCCGCCGCCCCGGGAGGCGCCGGTGGCGCGCCTTCAGCGACTCATCGAGGGGCTGACGGGGCCGGCGCCGGCGTCCTGCGGCCATTTCCGGATCGAACACTTCGGTCAGCCCGCGGCCTCGGCCGACGGGCTTCGAGAGGCGGTGGGCTGCATCGAGGCACACGCGCAGGCGCGCACGCCGGCCTGGTTCGTCGTGGAGCTCCAGGGCATCGATTCGTGGGTGGCGAGTGGTGTCCTGACCGGCGCGGACGGACGGATCCAGTCGTACAGCTACGACTCCGACCCATCGGGCGGATCCGGCGCGCCGCCGCGGCTCGCGCCGTCTCCGTGCCCTCGTCCCGTCGTTGAGACGACGCCCGAAACGGGTCCGATCGTCCGCTGCGACCGGTGACGCTCCCGCGAGTGCCGGCCAGCCTTCCGGCGCCGGACGAGTGTGCCATCATCCGTCGTGCGAGCGGCCGGCCTGCCATCGTGTCGGTCGTCGCACCTGGTGAGGCATGCCGTCCGGTCTCTTCGTCGCGCTGACGGCTGGGCTGCTCTGGGGCGGCGTGGTCGCCGACCTGGGACCCTGAACGCCAATGGCGACCGACACACCGAACTTCCCCGCGCCGGTGCTGATCGGCTACTTTGCGAAGCGGCGCACTGCACGCGTCGAGTGGCTCGCCGCTCCAGAAGTGCGCGAGATCTGTTCGGTCAGCGCCTGCATCGCCGAGGCGCCCGACGGCTGGATCGATCGCTGGGCCCACAACGACCTCTGGGTGTTCGACACGCCCGAGCGTGCGCGAGACGTCGTGGAGGCCGCCCAGCGCCAGCACTTCGACGTGTTCGCGTACCGACTCGTGCCGCTCCTCTTTCGCGACGGCCGCATCGAGCCGTACGCGCTTCCGGCGGTCGCACCATCCGCCACGTCAGAGGCGTTCGAGTCGCTGGGTTTCGATGCCGTGAGCCGGAGCACCGGGACGAGCTTCGAGTGCTCGCCGCTGTCGTGCTGCAACCTGGCGGGCGAGCGCGGCGCCAACCAGTGGTGCCTGTTCGACACGCTCGACCAGGCGGCCGCCGCGGCGGCCGACTGGTCGCGGGGAGGCGCGGAGCCCGGCCCGTACGTCGTCGTCGAGGTGCTGCGCCAGCGGGCGGCTGACGGCACGGAACGACCGTCCGGAGTCGCACCCTGATGCTGACGGGGCACGCACGTGGCCTCTGGCCCGTCGTCGTCGCCACCGCGCTGCCGGCCGGCCTCGACCCTTGGACCGTGATCGCCGCGGCCCTCGTCGGCGCCGGCGCGACCTTGTCGATGGACCTCTGGAACGCGTGGCTGAAGCGCGTCTTCGGCATTCCGTCCCTCAACTACTGCCTGCTCGGCCGGTGGCTGTGCCACCTGGGCCGCGGCACGCTCGCGCATGCGAACATCTCGGCCGCGGCGCCCGTGGCGGGCGAATGCGCCGCCGGTTGGGCCGGCCACTATTCCATCGGCCTCGGCCTGAGCGTGGTGTTCGCGATCGTGATGCCGGGCTGGTTTGCACGGCCCACCCCGTGGCCGGCGATTCTCTACGGGCTCGGCACGGTCGTGTTCCCGCTCTTCGTGCTACAGCCGGCCCTGGGGTTCGGCATCGCCAGTGCCCGGACGCCGAATCCGCGGTACGCGCGGCTGAAGAGCCTGGCCACGCACACGGTCTTCGGCGTGGGCCTCTACGTCTGGGCCCTGCTCCTCGGCTACTTTGGCCCTGACCTCTGATCCGACATTTACCTCGCCTGCATGCCGCATCTCGCACTCGATCGTCACGATGGCCCTGGCCGCCGCCGCGTGCCGGTTGGCCGGCCGCGCTGGGCCATCGCGTGGGCATCGGGGCGGCGCACCGCGAGGACCGCTCCCGGCTAGAATTCGCGGGGCGCACGTGGCGTGGCGCGGCCATGAGGCGTTGCCGACGAGGGCCGTCATGACCAGACTGATGCGGTTCGAGACCGCGACGACGAAGGATCCGGCCGTCAGGGCGTGGTTCACGGAGCAGCCGCCCGATCTCGCCGCGATCGCCCGGCGCTGGTTCGAGGTGATGCGCGGCTGCGGCGACGACGTCCGCGAGCTGCTGCACGACGACCAGCCCACGGTGTGCGTGGCCGGCGCGGCCTTCTGCTACGTCGACGCGTTCACGGCCCACGTCAACGTGGGGTTCTTCCAGGGGGCGGCGCTCGACGATCCGGCCAGGCTGCTGCAGGGATCGGGAAAGTTCATGCGCCACGTGAAGGTGCATCCGGGCCACCCCGTGGATGTCGAGGCGCTGACGCGCCTGATCCAGACGGCGTACGCCGACGTGCGCCGCCGGGTGGGAGCGGCGTAACGGGAACGAGGGTGGCCGGTTCGCCATGACCGACGAGATCCGGAGCGTCCTGCTCGGCACGCTGGGTCTCGATGCGGCCCTCCTGGCGGCGGGTTGGCTCGCCGTGGCCCGGCGGCCGCGATGGGCGCCAGCGGAGGCGTGGCGCGCGGTTGGCGTTGGTGCGGCTCTCGCGCTCGCGTGTCAGGCCCTCCACTTCGGTGAGGAACTGGCGACGGGATTCCACCGCCGCCTTCCCGAGCTCCTCGGCCTGACTTCCTGGTCCCCGGCCCTGTTCGTGGGCTTCAACCTCGCCTGGATCGGTGTGTGGGCTGCCAGTGCGCGGGCCGTCACGTCCGGCAGGCGCGGGCCGCTCCTCCTCTTTCCCCTCTGGTTTCTCGGTCTTGCTTCCGCGGTCAATGGCCTGGCGCACCCGGCGCTGTCGCTCCGCGTGGGCGGCTACTTTCCCGGGCTCGCCACCTCGCCGCTCGTCGGCGTCGCTGGCGTGGCTCTGCTCTGGCGCCTGGCGCGGGCCACCGGAGACTCCCCGCGGAAGGACCGGAATCACCCGGCGGGGCATAATGGCTGACTGCGGCCGAGCGACGCCGGCCGGGGGAGCAGTCAGGTGAGCGACCAGGAAGACGAAGATTTCGCCGCGTTGTTCGAGGCGTCGATCAAGACGGCGAAGCAGTTCGAGCGTGGCCAGGTGGTGGACGGCACGATCGTGTCGATCGGCCCGAAGGTGGCGCTCGTGAACATCGGCGCCAAGAGCGAGGCCGAGATCGACATCGCCGAGCTGAAGGACCACGAGGGCGACATCGAGGTCGCCGTCGGCGACCGCATCCAGGCGAAGGTGGTCGCGACCGCGGGCGGGCTGATCCTGTCGCGGCGGGGTGTCCGGAGCGCCGCCACGCAGCGCGAGCTGGAAGACGCCCACGCCGCGGGCCTTGCGGTGGAAGGCCGCGTCGAGCGGTCGGTCAAGGGCGGCTTCGAGGTGAAGATCGGGCGCGAGCGCGCCTTCTGCCCCATCTCCCAGATCGACATCGTCCGCACCGTGGATCCGGCCGTGCACGAAGGTAAGGTCTACGCCTTTCGCATCATCGAGATGAAGGACGGGGGCAAGGACCTGGTCGTGTCGCGGCGGGCGGTCCTCGAGGAGGAACAGCGCGCGCAGGCCGATGCCGTCCGGGCGTCGGTGGTGCCGGGCGCGGTGCTCCCGGGACGCGTGGCCTCGGTGCTGGACTACGGCGCCTTCGTGGACCTCGGCGGCGGCGTCCAGGGCCTGCTGCACGCGTCGGAGATGAGCTGGTCGCGCGCCACGCGCCCGGCCGAGATCGTCCAGCCCGGCGACGAGATCACGGTGAAGGTGCTGCGGGTGGACGAGGAGTCGGGCCGGATCGGCCTGGGCCTGAAGCAACTCCAGCACGATCCCTGGACGAACGTCGCCGCCAACTACGAGGTGGGCCAGGTGCGCGAGGGCCGCGTGACGCGGCTCGCCGACTTCGGCGCCTTCGTGGAGCTCGAGCCGGGCATCGAGGCGCTGGCCCACGCGTCCACGTTCCCGCCGACCGGCGGGCTCAGGGGCTGGATGAAGGCCGTGCCCGCCGGCACGACCGCGGCGTTCGAGATCCTGTCGGTCGACGTCGCGCAGAAGCGCATCGGCGTCGCGATGGTGGAGGAGGGCTCGGCCCGCGCCTCCGGCACCCGCGAGGCGCAGGCGGCCATCGTGCCGGGCGCGCTCGTCACCGGGAAGGTGGAGCGGCACGACAAGGTGGGCGTGTTCGTGTTCCTGGCCCCGGGCCGCACGGGGCTCATGCACGCCGCCGAGACCGGACTGGACCGCGACGCGGACCTGAAGAAGGCGTTCCCTGTCGGCAGCGACGTCCAGGTGGTGGTGCTCGACGTCGGCGAGGGCGGCCGGCGCATCAGGCTCAGCAAGAAGGCCGTGGCCGAGCAGCAGGAGAAGGCGGAGCTGCAGGAGTACGCGCAGCGGCAGGACCAGACGGCCGCACCCTCGCTCAGCACGCTGGCCGAGAAGCTGCGCGGCGCCCTCGGCGGACGCTGACGGTCAGGGGCCGCGTCTGGAGACGCGGCGCCGGCCGGCCGGCACCGTCGATCAACGCGCGGGCGCCGCGGCGGGCCGGGCCGGACTCGTGCCGGCTTCTTCCAGCGTGAGCCGCCAGTCGAGGCCGTCGGACTGGATTTCGAGGTACGACGTCCGCGGGTCGTCCTGCAGCTCCACCGCCGCGCCCCCATTGCCCTCGTGGTCCACGATGGTCTGGAGCACGCGGCCCGAAATGGAGCTGTTCAGGGTGACGGTGAGGTGTCCGGCGCCCGCGGCGGCGTTGGCGGCGTCCCAGCGCAGGCGAAGCGCGCCGGTCGTGACGTCGAACGACTCGGTCTGCCGGCTGCCACGGCCGGACCATTCGCCCAGCGTGCGCCAGGCCACGGCGCCGCGATCGGCAGCCCGCGGGGTGTCCGTGGCCGGCGCCTGCGCGCGGCCGCAGGCGCCGCTCAGGGCAAGGAGGGCCGTGGGCACGACGAGCCGCCGTGCCCACGAGGTCGCGATCATCCGTGCGCCAGCTCCGGAGGAGCCAGGCTACGTCGTCGACGCCGCCAGCGGTCCGCCACGCACGGCCCGGCGCACGAGGTTCCGCATGAGCGGAATCTTGTAGGCGTTGTAGCGGAGCGCCTTCGCTCCCTGGATGGCCAGCTCGCCGGCGGCGGTCGCCGTCTCCTCGTTCGCGGGCTTGCCCGCCACGAGCTGTTCGACGGCCGTCAGCCGCAGCGGCCGCGCGGCCACGGCGCCCACGGCGATCCGCGCCTCGGCGATCCGGCCGCCGTTCTCCTTGATGGCGGCGGCCACGTTCACCAGCGGGAAGTCCCACACCTGGCGGTCTCGCACCTTCTCGAAGTAGAAGCGCGCGCCGGCGAACGTCGCCGGGATGCGGATGGCGGTCAGCAGCTCGCCCGGCTGCAGCACCGTCAGCCGCGTGATGTCGATGTCCGGACCGAGGAAGTAGTCGGCCGCGTTCACCACGCGCTCGCTGCCGCGGCTCCGGATGACCATCTGCGCGTCCAGCGCGATGAGCGCGGGGGACGTGTCCGACGGGCTGACCGCCACGCAGCGATCGGCGCCGAGGATGGCGTGCTCGCGGTTGATGGCGGTGGGCGTGTCCGCGTAGCACGTGCTGCCGCCGGCCCGGTAGCAGCTCCAGCCGCGGCGGTAATACCAGCAGCGCGCGTCCTGCGACACGTTGCCGCCCAGGGTGCCCTGGTTGCGGATCTGCGGCGAGGCCACCAGCCCGGCCGCCTCGGCCAGGACGTGGAAGCGCTCGCGGACGAGCGGATGCTCCGCCACGTCGGTCAAGGTGGTGAGCGCGCCGATCTCCAGGCCGCCGCCCGCGTCCTTGATGCCGCGCAGCTCGTCGATCTGGCTCAGGTCCACCACCGCGCTCGTGCGCTTGGTGCGGTCCTTCAGCCAGTCGAACGAGTCCATGCCGCCGGCCATCACCCAGGCCTCGGCGCCCCGCTCGGCCAGGAGCGTCAGCGCTTCGTCCACGCTGGACGGCTGGAACAGCTGGAAGGGAGGCATTACGTCGTGCACGATTGCCATGGCGTCTCTCCCTCTAGATGTGGGCCGTCAGCGGCTCTTGCATCGGGCGCCCGTTCTCGAGCGACGTGAGCAGGTTGTCGAGCGTGATCGGCGCCCGCTTGAAGACGTCGTCCCCGAGCGCCGCCGCGATGGCGTTCATGATTGCGCAGGCGCCGGCGGCCACCGGCGGCTCGCCGATGCCGCGCGCGCCGACCGGCGTCTCCGGATCCGGCAGGTTCACGGCCTCCCACTGCATGTTGCGCGGGATGTCGAGGATGGTGGGCGGCCGGCTCTGGTAGAGCCGCGTCGCCAGCGACACGCCGTAGTGCTGGTCGTAGACGGTCTTGAGCGCCAGGCTGTGGCTCATGCCGAGCACCGAGCGTCCCAGCAGCTGCCCGCCGTAGGCCCGTGGGTGGACGATGGTGCCGGAGTCGCCGACGGCTGTGTAGTCCAGCACCTTGTAGGCGCCGGTTTCCAGATCCACTTCCACTTCCGCGAAGCCGGCCACGAAGGACACCGTCGTGCCGTCGCGCGGGTAGGTGTCGCGGGCGACGCCCATCAGGCCCTCGCCGGCCAGCGCCGTGGCGGCCGCGGTGGTCACCTTGTTGATGTTGTCCGGCAGCTCGTGGCCGTCGTACTTGCCGCCGAGCTCGATGGCCTTCGTCGCCACGTCGGCCAGCGACATGCTCCGCCCGCCGCCCGTGATGCGCCCGTCGGCCAGGCGATACGACGACGGGCTGCCGCCGAGCGTCTTCGCCGCGATCTCCTGCGCCTTCGCGATGGCGTCCGAGGCGGCCGCATGGGCCGCGCGCGTCATCGCGTGGGTGGTCTGGCTGCCGCCGGAGACGCACGTCCACGGCAGCGGCTGCGAGGTATCGCCCCACGCCACTTCCACCTGGTCCCACCGGACGCCCATCATCTCGGCCGCCACGCGGTGGACGTCGAACACCGACTCGGTGCCCAGGTTGCCGACGCCCGACTTGACGTACATCTTCCCGTCGGGCTTGATGACGAAGAGGCCGTCGAAGCCCGTGGACCCGGCCACGAAGCTGCTGACGGCGACGCCGGCTCCGCGGACGATCGAGCCGTTCCTCTTGCCGGACCGTTCCGCGCGCGTCTTCCAGTCGAAGAGCTCGGCGCCCTTGTCGAGCGCTTCCTTGATGAACGCGCTCGTGACGTGGCCGCGATTGCCGTCGCGCCCGGCCGGGCCCCAGAGCGCCTTGCCCTCCGGGGCGTTGATCCGGCGCATCTCCACCTGGTCGATGCCGAGCTGCCGCGCCGCCTTCGCGATGACGGGCTCGACCATCATGATGGCCTGCAGGCCGCCGGGCTGGCTCTGCGCGCGCCTGGGCGGCGTGTTGGTCAGCACCGTGATGTTGCGCGACCGCATCGCCGCCGGCTGGTAGAGCAGCGAGATGAAGCGTCCCCCGCTCGCCGAGTCGTTCTGGGCCTCGTAGGCGCTGTTCTCGCCGATGAGGTAGAGGTCCATCGCCAGCAGCTTGCCGTCCTTGGCGAAGCCCGCCTTCACGCGGCCGTGCATCCCGGGCCGGATGCCGCCGATGTACTGCTCCTCCTCGCGCGTGATGCGGAGCATCACCGGCGCGTTGGCCTTCTTCGCGAGGAGCGCCGGCACCATGTAGATCACGGCGCCGGTGGCGCGGCTGCCGAAGCCGCCGCCCGTGTACTCCGTGATGAGCACGACGTTCTCGGGCTCGAGGCGCATCCAGCGCGCAATCGATGCCACGGTCTGCACCGCGCTCTGCGTGCCCGCGTGCACGTGCAGCTTCTCCCCGCGCCAGTAGGCCAGCGCCGTCCGCGTCTCGAGCACGTGGTGCGGGTTGTTGGCCATCGAGAAGGTCTCGTCGAGCACCAGCGCGGCGTTCGTGAAGCCGGCCTCGACGTCGCCGTACGACCACTCCTGCTGCGGTTCGCCCATCGGCATCTTGCCCTGGTCGAACTCGGCGAAGTCGTCGGCCGTCCACTTCATCGGCATCACGGTGAGCGGACCGGGCGGCGTGCCGGGCTCGGCCTGCGGCCGGCCCCACGTGTTGCCCTCGGCGCGCGGGTTGGCGCCGTTCGGGCGCAGGCTCTCGAGCGGGTCCACCACGAAGGGCAGCGGCTCCCAGTCGATCTCGATGGCTTCGATGGCGGCGGCCGCCGTCTCCTCGTCCACGGCCGCCACGGCCAGCACCGGCTCGCCCGCGTAGACGGGCTCGTCGGAGAGGGCTTTCTCGCCCATCGGGTTCGCCTTGATCGTCTCTCCCAGGTCCGTGACGATGTCGGCCGGATCCGGCAGCTCGGACGCGCGCAGGATGGCGCGGACTCCGGGGATGGCCTCGGCGCGGCTCGTGTTCACGCTGCGCACGCGCGCGTGCGGCAGGGGGCTGAGCAGCAGCTTCGCGAAGAGCATGCCCTCGACGCGGAAGTCCTCGGCGTACTTGGAGCGCCCCATGACCTTCGCGAGAAGATCGGGTGTCGTGTAGTTCTGACCGACCAGCTTGTCAGCCACGGGCCACCCCCCTCGTGAGCTCGGCGCCGCGATGGAGCGCCGTGAGGATCTTGTCGTAGTCCTGGCACCGGCAGAGGTTGCCGGACACGCCGTGCGCGAGCTCCTCGCGCGACGGATTCGGGTTCTTCTTCAAGTACCCGACCGCCGACATGATGAAGCCCGACATGCAGAACGCACACTGGAAGCCCTGCTCCTGGACGACCCCGGCCTGCATGGGGTGCAGCGTGCCGTCGGGATCGGCCAGGCCCTCGATGGTCTGGATGTTCCTGGTGCGGACCGAATGGGTCAGCACCGAGCAGGAGTAGCGCGGGACGTCGTCCACGAGCACCGTGCACGCGCCGCACTCGCCGCGGTCACAGCCGATCTTGGTGCCGGTCAGCCCGAGCTTGTAGCGAAGCGTGTGCGCCAGCGTTTCCTGCGGCGCGACGTCCACCCGCCGCGCCTGCCCGTTGACCGTGAGGGTCAGCAGGCGCTCGACGCCGCCCGCCCGCGCGGCCTGCCCGGACAGCAGCGGGCTCGACCGGAACAGGTACGCGGCCGACGAGACGGCCACGCCGCCGGCGATCACGCCTTTGATGAAGTTGCGCCGGGTGACGTTCGCGGGCGCAGAACCGGTCGCGGGAGCGTCCTCGTGAAGCATGGCATTCTCCGTGGCAACACTGGCGGCGAGGGTCCGCCACCCCACTTGAACTGCTGGATCGGCCGACTATAACAAAGAGAGGTCACGCCGGGGACACCGGGCGCCCGGTTTTCCAAGCTCGTCCGGCTCATCGCGGGACGTCGAGGCGGACGGCGTTCGGACCCACTCGGGGAAAGCGGGTGAAGACGTCCGGATCGTGCCCGGGGACAATCAGGCCGGGGCGCGAGGCGAGGGTCCGCATGCGGGCGATGGCCGCCACGTTCGCAGCCGGATCGAGCGTCTGGGCGATGGCGACGCCCTGCTCGATGTTCCTGTAGAGGTAGGCGTTGTCGGAGGCCAGCAC
This sequence comes from Vicinamibacterales bacterium, assembly GCA_041394705.1. Taxonomy (GTDB): domain Bacteria; phylum Acidobacteriota; class Vicinamibacteria; order Vicinamibacterales; family UBA2999; genus CADEFD01. The sequence goes on along the minus strand of JAWKHS010000013.1, from coordinate 128,457 downwards.
GACCGTGCCCGACGCGGTGGTCACGGTCACGTACTGCGACTCGTAGGTGTGCTTGCCGCCGGTGTAGACCCTGATGCCGGGGGCGATGACCTGGTCGTCCCCCGCCACGAGGCGCAGCCGGCCGGATCGGGCCACTTCCGCCAGGATCGGCGCGTCGGCCGCGTCCACGCCGCCGCGGGCCAGCACCTCGCCGCCCGCGCCCACGTAGTGCTCGTACTCGGCCTTCTGGATCCAGACCCGGGCCGTGGGAAAGAGGTCCACGCCGTCGGCGTGGTCCCAATGGGTGTGCGACAGGACCACGTCGGTGACCGCGGACGGCGGGATGGCCAGCCCCGTCCGGAGTGCCTCGGCCGGCGTCACGTGGTCGAGCGGTTTCCACGAGTCCAGGAACTTCTGCCGGTGGAAACCGGCGTCCACGAGGATCACCCGGCCGGTGGCCGGGTCCTTGATGGGCCACACGGTGAAGGCGATGTCCACCGTCGGGCCCTTCTCGGCGCCGGCCACCAGGTTGGACAGCCCGTAGGCGACGTGGGCGAAGCGGACCGCGTAGACCTCGTAGCGGGGCAGGGACTGGGCGCGGGAGACCGAGAGGGTCGCCGCCAGCACGGCCGCGAGCCCCGCGACGGCCGCAGCCCCCCGGTTCACGGCCGCGGCCCCCGTTTCACGCCCTCGAGTGGCTTGCCGCCGGGATTGCGCGTGGCCGCCCGGCCCGTCATGTCGAAGTGATCGCCGGGGGCCAGCAGGTAGAAGCCGCCGGGCGGGTCCTGTCCGCGGGCGCCGTCGTAGATGGCCACGTAGCCGTTGCCAGCCACGTCGAACACCGTCTGCGTCACGACGATGGCCGTGTCCTCGTCGATGCCGATCCCGAGGGGGTGCGGGCGCTCGGCGATCACGGGCACCAGGTCGAACTGGCGGTTCCTCCGGAGCAGGTGCTGGTCGATGGCGCTGTCGGTGAGGAAGCCGAAGCCCTCGAGGTGATCGCCCACCATCAGCTCGTTGCCCTTCGTGTCGCCGCGCACGAGGAACGACCCCAGGATCGTGGCCCCGGCGGAGGTGCCGCCCACCACGCCGCCGCGTTCGAGGACCTTGGCGACCTCGCGCTGGGTGCGGGTGCCGAGGTAGGCGTCGGCGATGCGCCATTGGCGGCCGCCCTGGAAGAAGACGCCCCGGGCGGTCGTGAGCGGCGCGACGAAGGCCTCCGTGTCGGCCACCTTGGGGTCGCGCGTGTGGAGCACCGTGATCTTCCGGGCGCCGGAGTCGCGGAACTGCTTCGTGCCGGGGTAGTCCTGGGCGTAGGTGTCGTCGTCGCCGGCGGTCGGGACGATGACGATCGGGGCGTCGGGGCCGCCGGCCAGGTCGATGAAGCGCTTCACCAGCTTCTGGTCGCGCATGCCGCCGCCGACGATGAAGAGCGTGCCGGCCGCGGGGCCGTGCGTGTCGGCCCGGGACGCCGGCGAGAACGCGGCCACCATCGCGACCGCCACGAGCAGGGATCGGGTGCGCATGGGGGGCATCATAGCCGTCGGCCGGGCCAACCGGACGGCCCGTGCGGGGGCATACTCGGGGGGCTGGACGGGAGCCTGGCCCGGTCCCCGCGCCTCCGCGAGGCGGATGCGGTCCCGATGTCGCCTTAGAGAGTGCGGCCGAGGTGGCAACTCCGAGTCGTGTCATCCGACCGCAGGGAGCGCGTCATGCAGATCGCCGACATCAGCCCGCGCGAGGACAACACCACGCGGCGCCTGGGACGCGACTTCCAGTCCGTGTCCGGCAAGGCGCTCTGCTGTGCCCTGCACCCCGCCGGTCAGCGGGCGTACTTGGGCGGGCACTCCGGCATCTGGCGCTCGGACGACGGCGGCGCCAGCTGGCGCCACCTCGAGTGGCCGCAGCCGCCGGGAACCGTCACCACCGTGCCCGGAGCGCTCCTCGGCACGACGATCTACGACCTCGCGATCTCGCCGGCCGACCCCGACGTGCTCCTGGCGGCCGTCGGCAAGGACGCGCGCATGCCCACCCAGGTGGGCATCTGGCGTTCCGCCGACGGCGGGTCCACGTGGACGCGCGTCCACCAGTTCGTGCAGGGGACGGCCGTGAGCCAGGCCAACTGCCTGGCGATCGCACCCGACGCCCCCGGCCTGGTCTTCGCGGCCGGCGGCACGTCGCTCGCGCGCAGCACGGACGGCGGCCTCACCTGGACCACCCTGCAGTTGCCGATGCAGTTCCAGCGGGTGTGGTACGTGGCAGTGGCACCGGCCCAAGGCGTGGTGCGCCACGTCTACGCGGTGGGATCGCAGGTGTGGCACTCCGCCGATGGCGGCACGACCTGGCAGGTCGACCCGCAGCCCCTGGCCCTTGGCCAACAGGGCGACGGCAGCGGCTTCGGCGCCAGAAGCCTGTCGGTCCATCCCGGCAGTCCCACGATCGTCTTCGTCGCCACGTTCGAAGCGAACCCGGCAATCAACAACGTCGAGGGCATCGTGTGGCGGGGCACCTTCTCCGGCGCCGGTGCGGGCCAGTGGCTGCGCCTTCCGCCGCTGCCCTTGAACTATCCCAATGTCACGGCCAGCGGCTCGGGCTGGGTGGTGCCGGCCCTTGACGCGAAGACTGGCGGGCTGGTCCTGGTCGCGAGCGACAGGCGCACCGTGCACCTGGCCGACGGCGAACCGGCGGACCCGACCGGGTGGACCCGCATCGAGGACGCGAACTGCCATCTGGATCCCCATGGATTCGCGGTGTCCACGCAGTTCTCGCGCGCGGGCGGGTCCGGACGTGCGCTGCTCGTGAACGACGGCGGCCCGAACATCAGCACCGACGGCGCACGCACGTGGAGGAATGGACGCGGCGCATCCACCCTCGGCATCGTGAATGCCGCCGTCGTCCCGCAGGCGCGGAAGGGCGCCGCGATCTGCATGGGCATGGGCGACAACTTCGGGTTCGCCAGCCCTGACGACGGCGCGAACTGGGAGACCCAGCACTACCAGGGCGGCGACAACGACTGCGCCTTCGCGGATCCCCGGCAGCCGCATCGCGTGGTCGTGTTCGGGCCGCGCGACGGCAAGGGCGATCAGGGCGTAGGCCGGGGCGTGGTGTATCTCTACGCGACGAACGCCGATCGCGCGCCAGACACGTCGCACGGCACGAGCGAGGTGCAGCGCATCCCGGGCGCGCCGCCGCTGCCCAGCAAGATCATCGACGCGCTGAACAGCGCCGATCCCGGCACCGCCCTCGCGCTCCTGAACGCCGCGTGGAGCGCCGTGAGCTCCTTCTACAACCTCGGCTACCGTCCCCTCGTCCTGACGCCGGCGGGCGATTCGCCGCCGGACGACGTGGACTTCGTGGCCGTGCGCTTCACCGACGGACTGCCCGAGCTCGTGCGCTCGACGAAGCTGAGCCAGGTCACGGACGCGCAGTTCTGGGAGACGCACGCGACGGCCGACGGCCCGAACGTGCGGGTCTTCAAGGAAGGGCCGCCGCTGCCGGCGAACGAAGTCCGCGTCGTGCAGGCGTCGGGCGGACACCGATCGCCCACGTTCTATGTGGGCGACCAGCGCGATCGCATCCTCGAGCCGTTCTTCGGCGGGCAGCGCCTCTGGAAGTGGACAGCCGGCATGGCGGCCTGGCAGCCGATCGTCCCCGCGACGGGCTCCGGACCGGGGCCGCGCGTCGCCCAGCGGTTCTTCGTCGATCCCTATCGCCCCGGTCTCGTCTACGTGCTCGGCGACGATCACGTGTACCGATCGACCAACGGCGGCACGTCGTGGCGGGTGGACACGGCGCTCGAGCGCGCGCTGACCGAGAACGGCGCGTTCCCGATGGTGGCGGTGGACGACGGCAACCCGTCCCCGGCGCTGCTGCGTGACATGCAGTTCGACCCGCACCATGCCGGGCATCGCTACGCGGTGGGTCCTGCCGGAGTGTTCCAGACGCTCGACGGATCGCGGTGGACGTGCCTGCTGCGCGCCTCGGCCGCGGCCTGCCGCCCGATGAACCTGGCCTACGACTTCGTGTCGTGCCCGCGCGCGCTCTACGTGTCCACGAGCAATCGAGGCGTCCTCAAGCTCGCGCCCCTGCCGCCCGAGTGGGACTTCCCGATCGGCTCCCTGCAGGCGGCCGTGGGCCGCATCACCCTCCTGCGCGTGCACGACGTGGGCACGGGGTTCGGCCCGCCCGAGGACCGGCTCGATGGCGAGGTGGTGGTGTTCCTGGATTCGCAGCCCGAGAAGGCGTTCGGCTTCCGGCTTCGGACCGGCGCCGACCGCCCCGTGGCCGAGGGGATGCTCGGCGTGCTGCGCGACGCGTTCAACGCCAACCGCGTCGTGCGGCTCGAGTTCACGCGCACGGGGTGCCGCACGGCCCACATCGTGCGCGTCGTGCAGCAGTAGCCGTCACGGAGGAGACAGCCATGGGTATCGTCAACATGAGCGGACGCCTGAGCCTGCTGCGCGTGCACGAGCGGGGGTCGAAGTTCGGGCCGCCCAGCGACCAGATCGACGTGGAGGTCGTCGTCGCCTTCCAGAACCGGCCGAGCGACTTCTTCGGGTTCCAGCTGCGGCAGGACGCGAACGCGCCGGTCCGCGAAGGGATGCTGGGCCTGCTGCGCGACGGCTTCAACCACAACTGGATCGTGAACCTGGACTTCGACCAGAAGCCGAACCGCCGCAACTCGGTGCTGGTCCGCGTGTGGCTCACCAAGCCGCCGTCGGGGCTGGGCGGCGTCATCGGCGACGTGATCGGCGGGGTGATCACGCGAGCGGCGAGGACCACGAGCGGCAGCGCGAAGCGCACCCGGACGCGAAAGGCCGCGAAGACGAAGGCTCCGGGCCGCCGGTCCAAGTAGCGCGAGGGACACCCGCGGCGCGCCGGCCACCGAAGTGGCCCGCAGGCACCGCGTGCTCACCCCGTCGCGATTCCGCCCGGTACGCGGAGAGACCCGACTACGGGACCAGCACCGTCTGCGGCGGTGTCGCGGCACTCGTCCCGCACGCATTGCTGGACGCCACTGCCAAGGTGTAGGTTCCGGGCCCGACGGCGCCCGACAAGACACGATCCGTCGTGCTCACGCTGCCGGTGAACGCGCCGCTGACGTTCAGCGTGTAGCCATCAGGCGCGCCGCCGGATGCGGGGGACTCCCACGACACGGTCAGGCGGTTGCCGACCCTCGTCGCCTGGAAACTGCTGGGTGTCCCAGGCGGCGTGCACGTGCCGGGGAAGGTCAGCGTCACGCTGTTCGATGCGGGGCTCGTCCCCGCCGCGTTCTGCGCCGCCACCGACAGCGTGTAGGTGCCCGGCGGCACGGCCGGGTACGAGAAGGCCTGCCCCGGGGGAAGGGGAACCGTCAAGGACGCCGCGCCGCTGACGTGCAGCAGGATCGCGGCGGGGGTGCCGCCGGTGGCGTCGATGGTCCACGCAAGCTGCAGTCGGCTGCCGACGGCATTGCCCGTCAGCTTCGTGGGCGCCGCCGGCGGCGTGGGCACGTTGACGGCGACCTGCACTTCGTTCGAGGCCGGACTGGTCGAGCCATTCGCCCCCAGCGCCTTGACCCGGAGGTAGAGCACGCCGCTCGGCGACGGGAAGCTGAAGGTCGTATTGGTGGACCCCGTTGGAATCTGGCCCAACGTGGCGCCGGGGGTGGTCCCGCCTTCGATCAGGTAGTTCGTCGCCGTGCCGGTGCCGGCGGCCCACTGCAGCGTTACGGTACTACCCACCACCGACTGCACGTGCAGGTTGATCGGCGCGCCCAGCGCGGGCGCCTGGTTGCGATAGAACCGCATCAGTTCCGCGAGGGCCTCTGGCTTGTTCTGCGGCTCGGGCCGGTTCAGCTGGTCCTTCGTGTTGACGCCGTGGCACGACGTGCAGGTGCGAATTTCCCCGGGCTGGAACGTGAGCCAATAGCGCTCACGAACCACCGGCGTTCCGGTGGGGCCCGTGAGGTGCCACGAGAGCGCGCGCCGCGCCGGGACGAACGCCGCCATCGATCCGTCCCGGCCGATCTTCACCGCGCCCTGGAGCGGCGTCTGCAGCGGCGGATTCTGCACGGCCGGGTCGTGCATGGGCTGGGCCAGCACGCGGCGCCCCGGGCGCGGGTTCGTGGGTCCGCCCATGCCGCGGATGAGATCGCCCTGGAAGAACTGCATGAATTGGACGTCGTAGATCGTGCCGGAGCCAGGGAGTGATTCCGCGCCCCCGCCGGCCACGCGCAGCCTGAACGGCTGCTGGCGGTCGGCGCCGTCGCGGGTGGTCACGTTGCGGCTGACGACCAGCGCCAGGCCGTTCGCACGGAGGTAGCGGCGGAGGTCCGCGATGTCGATGCCCTCCTCGGCGAACACCTGCTGCTCCGGAGCCTGGATGTCGGTCGTGCGCCGGGGGGGCCGCGGCCGCGCCCGCACCTCGACAGGATCCAGCTCCCAGAGCTCTCCCGTGTAGCTGACGAGCACGTCGGGATCCCAGTACGAGACCGACTCGACGATGCCCGTCCCCGTCAGCAACTGGCCCGGGACCCAGTATTGGCCGGCGGGCGTGATGGTCTTGAGCCGGAACTTGTAGCGCGACTGCGGAAACGCGCGGCTGCCCTCGTTCTGGTCCGCGCGCGTCTCGCTGGTGTGCGCGGCCACCAGCAGCCCGTCGGCCATCGGCAGCGGATTTCGATACAGGCCGGAGTGGTTGAGGCTCGGCGTGTCGTCGGTGTTGGCCGTGTCCGGGTGCGTGATGTAGGTGATCGCCATCTGATCGGCGTTGAGGGTCGGCGCGCCGTTCACGCTGATGATCTGGCCCGCGGCGTGCGTCGCGAATTCCGGCGCGTCGATGCCGACGTACGTGCCGGGCTGCGACGGCGCCTCCTTGATCTGCAGAAAGTTCGTGATCGAATTGGCGTTGAAGCGCGCGCCTGGGTTGAACTCCTGCAGTCGCGCGTCGTCGTTGAAGCTGCGGTTGAAATAGCGGTGCAGCTCGTGCCGGCCGATGTGGTTCAGGGTCTCCTCCCCCGTGCCGTCGTCGTTGATCTGCCAGGGGAAGAAGTGGTTGAGGGTGTACGCCTCGACGTTGCCGCTGGCGCGGCGGGGCTCGGGGTAGACCTCGGCGCGGCTGTTCAGGGCCGCCGCCCCAGGGGCTTCGCTGGCGTAGTTGAACGTGCCGTAGGTGTTGCTCACGGCGTCGGCATCGGCCTGCTGATCGCGCTGCAGGTGATCCCAGCGCGTGAAAGTCACGCGCCCGAAGCTGTCGACCTGCGGCGAGAACACGCCCGAGGGCGAGTGATTGAGCATGAAGAGGTCACCCGTCGCCGGATCCAGGCTCCACAAGCCGGTGACGACCGGCGTGGATTCATACTCATCGAGCTGCGGATACAGGTGCCGCTGCCCGTCGCGAGGACGATCGGAGGAGAAGATGATGCGGTCGTCGGCGCCGTACACCGGACTCACGTTGTTGTAGTTCACCGGCTGATTCGGCACCTTCGTGATGACGGGCGTCTGGTTCTGGCCCAGCCCCGTGACCTCGTACAGCTGCCAGTAATAGGTAGCCACTTCGTACTGCTTCGTCGGCGCGCCGACGACCATGCTGAACACGGCCTTGGTGCCATCCCAGTGGACGGACGGCTCGCGAACGGCGATCGCACCGGCGCCCTGCTGTCCCTGCATCCCGTAGCCCGCGGCAGCCGTCAGGTTCTTCAGCGCGCCGGCCGGATACCGAATCCACAGGTCGCCGCCGCGCGGCGCGTCCGAAACCGACCCTTTGTGGTTCGCGAACACGGCGCCAACGGTGGCGAAATCTGCCGGTGTGGGCACCTGCGTGACGAAGAGGATCGGCGTCGACGGTAGCGGCCCTTGCCGGCCGGAGATGACGTATCCGGTGGACAGCGTGGCCAGGACGGTGCCCAGCAGAATGTAGGGGAGTCTCATGCGGCGGATCGCGTCTGCGCCGGGAGACCGCAGCAAGTCCGATGCCGCCCACGGCTGGGCTGGAGAACAGCAACGAATTGGAGGGCTGGGCGCGCCAGGGGCCAGGCACCGAGAGCTGAAATCGGACACCAATCACGACAACGTGATCGATGGGGATTGCCTTGCAGGCCGCGCCGGTCGGTCAGTCTCGCGGTCGCACCCAAGGGAGCCCGGTGCGTCCCGATTCTCGTCCTCAGCGGGCGGAGCCCAGGGCTCAGCGGCCCTGGCGTTGATCGTCTCGACGCGTCATGCCCGTGTTCGGCGGCACGCTGAGGCGACACCGCCCCCAGCGCCGGCTGGGGCGAGGCACCGGTGTGCTACCTGGCGACCAGCAGGCCGTCGGCGTGGTGCTTCTCGATGAGCGACTGCAGCAGCCCTGACGTCTTGATCTCGTCGGCGAACGCCACCAGATACGCGGCCGCCGCCGTCCGCTCCTTCCGCACGGCCATCGACTGCTGCACGGCCGTGAAGCGGCCGTCGGTCATGCGGACGCCCGGGTGCTTCGTCACGTCGTCCGCCAGACGCGGACTCAGGTTCGCGGCGGCGTCGTAGCCGGTGCGCGCGAACCACTCGGCCGTCGACTCGATGCCCGGCACCTCGGTGACCGTCGCCGCTTTCAGGCTGCGCTGCAGGAACAGGGTGTACGCGGCCCGCGGGCTGCTCGCGATGCGGATGCCCGGCCGGTCCACGTCCCCGGCCGTCCGGAGCGGTGAGGCCGCCGGCACGAGATAGGTGGCCTCGATCTCCACGTAGGCCGGCGTGAACGTGATGTACGCGGCACGTGCAGGCTCGGCGCCGATGAAGCCCACGTCCCAGGCCTCGTCCTTCGCGGCATCGGCCACGAGGCCGGCGTTCGTGTAGCCGACGAACTCCACGGTGGCGCCGGCGCGTCGCGCCAGCTCCCGCGCCAGATCGGGGGCCACGCCCGTGTGCTCGGGTGCGCGTGTGGACACGAGCAGGAAGTTGCCGTAGTTCAGGGCGGCGCGCAGGCGGCCGTTCGGCGCCAGCTCGGCGCGCACGGCGGCGGGCATGGGAGACGGCTGGGTGTCCATAGGCGAGGGAGTCGGCCGGCTCAACGCGGCCGCGACGAGCGGCACGGCCGCCGCGATGAGCACGAGTGGCGAACGCGGAATCATCGGCATCGGGGCGGCGGCGCCGCGGCTGGATGATACCTCGTGCCACAATCGCGGGCAGCCGTGCCCGAGTCCGTGATCCGCGTCGATGCGCTCCGGAAGTCCTACGGCCGACTGCGGGCCGTGGACGGCGTGTCGTTCGACGTTCGTCAGGGCGAGATCTTCGGCCTCATCGGGCCCAACGGCGCCGGCAAGACGACCACCCTCGAGTGCATCGAGGGGTTGCGGACGCCGGACGGCGGCGTCGTCTCGGTGCTGGGGCTCGATCCGATCCGCGACGTCCGCCAGCTGCAGACGCGCATCGGCGTCCAGCTCCAGGAAGCGCAGCTCCAGAAGCGGATCACCGTGGGCGAGGCCGTGCGGCTGTGGGCGTCGTTGTATCGCACCTCCCTCGACGGCGACCGCCTGCTCGACGAGCTCGGCCTGGCCGAGAAGCGGAGGGCGTGGTTCATGACGCTCTCGGGCGGGCAGAAGCAGCGGCTGCTCATCGCCCTGGCGCTCATCAACCGGCCGGAGGTCGTCTTCCTCGACGAGCTCACGACCGGGCTGGACCCGCAGGCGCGGCGGGCCATCTGGGAGCTGGTGCGCGGCATCCAGGCGCGCGGCGCCACGGTGTTCCTGACCACGCACCTCATGGAAGAGGCCGAGCGGTTGTGCGACCGCGTGGCCATCATCGATCACGGACGCGTGGTGGACATCGGGACGCCCGACGAGCTCGTCCGGCGCCATTGCCCCACGACCACGGTGGTGGTCACCACCGCCACGCCGTCGGCGCGGGCCGTCTTCGAGGCGCTGCCGGGGCGTCCGGCGGTGACGGCGGACGACGGCGACCTGACGATTCGCGGCGGCCCGGACGTGGTCACCGCGGTGATCCGGGCGATCGCCGGCGCGCAGATCGAGGTCTCGGGCTTCCGCACGGCGCGCCCCACGCTCGAGGACGTGTTCCTCGAGGTGACCGGGCACGCCATTCGCGAGTGAACGGGGAGGGACAACGGTGCTTCGCGGCCTCTGGCAGCTCACCTGGCTCGAGATCAAGATCTTCGTGCGCGAGCCGCTCGGCGTCGTCGGCACGCTGGCCGTGCCGGTGGTGCTGTGCCTGGTGTTCGGGCGCATCGGCCGGGGACGGGGGGCGCGCGCGGCCGACCTGCCCGCGTTCATCGGCACCGACCTCGCGGTGATGGCCACCACGTTCGTCGCGCTCGGCTCGGTGATGTCGCTCGTCGCCATCATCGCCATCTACCGGGAGGGCGGGATCCTGAAGCGCCTGCGTGCCACGCCGCTGCGCCCCGCCACGATCCTGACCGCGCACGTGCTGGTGAAGCTGACGTTCTCGCTCCTCACGCTCGTGGTGCTCGCGCTCGCGGGCCGGCGGCTCGTGCCGGCGGACATGGATCCGCCGCTCCTGTCGTTCGGCCTGGCCGTGCTCTTCAGCACGGCCTGCGTGCTGTCGATCGGCTTCGTCCTGGCGAGCATCGTCCCGACGGCGCGCTTCGCCCAGCCCGCCGCGGCCGCCGTGCTGTACCCGATGCTGGCCGTCTCCGGCGTCTTCGTGCCGATCGACCTCTTGCCGTCCGGCCTCCAGGCGGTCGCGCGCGTGCTGCCCCTCACCTATGCGGTCTCCCTGCAGCGGGGCATCTGGCGGGGGGAGGGGTGGGCCGCGCACGGAGGCGACGTCCTCGCGCTCCTCCTGATCGCGGTCGTCGCCGTGGCGGTCGCCAACCGCGTGTTCCGTTGGGAGTGACATCCGATGCTCGACGCCGATCGCCTGGGAGCGTATCTCGCCCGAGTCGGTTACGACGGCTCACGTGCGCCGGCGTACGAGACGCTGCGGGCGATTCACCGTGCCCACCTCCACGCCATCGCGTACGAGAACCTCGACATCCACCTGGGACGGCCCATGCCGCTCGATCGCGGGGCCGCGTTCCACAAACTCGTGGACGAGCGGCGCGGCGGCTGGTGCTACGAGATGAACGGCGTCTTCGGCTGGGTGCTGGAGTCGCTCGGCTACGACGTCCGGTACGTGGCCGGCGCCGCCGGCCGGGCCACGAGCGGCGACACGGCCCTGGACAACCATCTCGTCTTGATCGTGACACTCGACCGCCCGTACGTGGTGGATGTGGGCTTCGGGGACGGGTTCCTGGACCCGCTGCCGCTCGAGCCCGGAACGTATCGTCAGGGGATTTTCGAGTTTCGGCTGAGCCGCGACGGCGAGTGGTGGCGCATGCACAACCACGCGTACGGCGGCGCCGACAGCTTCGATTTCACCCTGGCGCCCCGCGACTACGCCTCCTTCGCGGCGAAGTGCCACGAGCTCCAGACCTCGCCGGACTCCGGGTTCGTGAAGACGACGGTCTGCGAGCGCTTCACGCCGGACGGGCTCGTGACCCTCCGCTCGGCGACATTGCGGGAGGTGACCGCGGACGGCGCGCGGGACCGCGTCCTCGGCGACGCCGGCGAGTACGCCCGGGTCCTGCGCGATTGCTTCGACCTCGCGCCGCCGGGTATCGAGGATCTGTGGCCTGTCGTCTGGGACCGGCATCTGGCGTGGCTGGCCGCCAGGGCCGAAGCATCCGGAGCCGCCGGCGGCCCCGCCTGACCGCCGGTCCGACGCCCTGGCGCTACCGCGGCGCCGGTTCAGGCGCGGGCGCGGGCACCCCGGCCGTCGAGCGAAGGTGCGCCACGAGCGCGGCCACGGACGCCTCGTCGCAGCCGAACGGCTGCAGGTCCGTCAGCCGGCGGAACGTGAGGTCGGCCGCGCGCAGCGACGCCATCACGTCGGCCACTCCCGCGGGGTCGTTCGCCAGGTCGCGGCCGAGCACCGTGAGGACCGGCAGGCCGAACGCCTCGCCGAGCATGATCTCGGTGCGCAGCACGTGGGACCGGGCGATCGTCCGGTCCATGACCACGAGCTGCACCGACGCGTGCATGACGCCGCGTGCCTGGGCCTGGCGCCAGTTGTCGCCGACCCTGCAGTCGCGGGTGGCCACCCAGGCCGGAACGCCGGCGCGCTCCAGCTCGGACGCGATGCGCGTGGCCAGCTCCGCCTCGTCGTTGCAGTACGCCACGTAGACCGCCTTCTGTGGGGGCGCCTGGCCCAGCGATCGGGCCGCGTCCACCAGGCGCCGGAGGGCGTCTTCACGCGTGATCGCCAGACCGACCACGCTCAGACGGTACAGGCGCAGGAGGAAGAGGTCGGCGAGGCCCTTGGTCTCCTCGTACCGATCGAGGTGCTCGAAGCAGTCCTCGAGCATCACCGGCAGGATGGGGACGCCGCGGCTGCGCGCCAGGAACACCTCCATGCGGCAGTGCTCGCTCTCGACGTAGGCGGGCGTGAGGAGCGCCACGAACGCATCGCAGCGCGTCACTTCCCTGAGCAGCTCGTCGCGCCACTTGCTCCCCGGCTGGATCCGCTTGTAGTCCATCCACGGCGCCAGGCCCGCCGCTTCCAGCTCGCGGTGGAGCTCGTCGGCCACGGCGCGGTCGGCCGTCCGATACGAAATCATCACGTTCGCCACGCCAGTCATGATCGTCGCCCCGCGGTCGCCTGCCGCAGGCGCGCCGCGGTCACGGCCACCACGCCACACCACGTGAACAGGACCGACACGAGGAGGCGCTGCCAGAGACCGGTCCGGACTCGGCTCTCGAGCGTGCTCGCCAGGAGCGCGAGCAGGACCAGCGCGATCAGGCCCGACGCGACCGAGTAGCCCCACAGGGACCGCAGCGGCGGCACGTGCCGGAAGCCGAGCCCCAGCACGACGACGCCGAGCGCCCCCGCGAGGAACAGCAACGGGCCGAGCCGGTCGTGCACGAGGTTCATCACGGACCCCTCGCCCTGGGGACATCCGACGTCGCACGGAAACAGACCGGACGCGCCGATGCCGGCGCCGAAGAAGACCACGAGCGCCGTGCCGGCCGCGAACAGGCGCTCGCGCGGCAGGCGTGCGCGGAGACTCAGCCCGAAGCCCGCGATGAGGAGTCCGCCGGGCACGAATCCCGCGTAGTTCATGAGCCAGGCGTAGGGCGTGCCCGTCGCGCCGAGCTCGCTGATGAACTGATCGATCTGCGAGTAGCCCGGCCGGAGCCAGGCGCAGGTGACGGCGACCGTGGTGAACAGGAGCGGTCCAGCGAGTCCGCCCCACAGCGGCTGTGACATGTGAGCCCCCACAGGCGGCCGCCCGCCGCCCGGAGGCGACGGGCGGGCCTCGTCCATCAGAACCCCGCGGGCCGCTCGTCGACGACCCGGAGGGCGCGCTCCAGCGCCACGCCCACGCGGCCGATCGTGCCTTCGTCGAAGAGCCGGCCGACGAGCGTCACGCCGTGCGGGACCCGGCGCGGCGGATCGAACGACGGCAGGGGGCGATCGGGATCGGGCGCCCAGTCGCTGCGCGCCTCCGAGACCTGCACGAACCCGGCCCGCAGCGTCAGCGACGGATGTCCGGTATGGTTGCCGATGGTCAGCATCTCGCCCCGAAGCGACGGCACGAGCAGCAGGTCCACCTCCGTGAAGATCCGCCGCATCTCGCCGGCCACGCGCCGGCGCAGGCGGTCGGCCTGCACGAGGTCCACGGCCGAGAGGAACCGGGAGAGCCGGAACAGGTTGGGCCACGCGTCGGGCACCTGCACCTTCATCCTGTCGATGCCGTTCGAGAGGGTCAGCTCCTCGAACGACGCAGCCGCCTCGGCGAAGAGGATCGTCTGGAGCGAGTCGAAGGGCCAGTCCGGCAGGCTGACCTCGGTCGGCGTCAGGCCGAGCGTCGACAGCTGCGCGAGGACCGCGCGGTCGACGTCGGTGGCCGGACTCGCGGTCATCCACGACGGGATGTAGCCCACGCGCAGTCCGGTGACCGGGGCGGTGGCATCGAAGTCGAGGGCGCAGGGCACGCTCGAGACGTCGCCGGGATCGGGCCCGCCGATGGCCCGCAGGACGAGCATCGCGTCCTCGACGCTGCGCGTCATCGGTCCGAGCTTGTCGAGCGACCAGCAGAGGGTCATGGCGCCCGTTCTCGGCACGCGGCCGAACGTGGGCCGCAGTCCGGTGACGCCGCACCGCATGGCCGGCGCGATGATGCTGCCGCCGGTCTCGCTGCCGATCGAGAAGGCGACGAGGGCCGCCGCGGTCGCCGCGCCCGGGCCGGCGCTGGAGCCCGACGCGCCTTCCTCGAGCAGCCAGGGGTTCATCGTCATCCCGCCGAACCAGATGTCGTTGAGCGCCAGCGCGCCCAGGCTGAGCTTCGCGACGAGCACCGCGCCTGCGTCGGTCAGCCGGCGGACGACCGCCGAATCGGCGGCCGGCACGCGGTCGCGGTACGGCTCGGCGCCGTAGGTGGTCGGGATGCCGGCCGTGTCGAGCAGGTCCTTCACGCCGTACGGGATGCCGTGCAGGGGACCGCGATAACGGCCGGCCGCGATCTCGGCGTCGGCGCGCGCGGCCTGGGTGAGCGCCAGGTCCGCGGTCTTCGTGATGACGGCCCGGATCCTGGGGTCGAGCGCGTCGATGCGCGCGAGGTAGATGCGGGTGAGGCGGTCCGAGGTGAGCTGGCGCTGCTCGATCCATCGCGAGAGCTGCGTGACGGGCGAGTGCGCGATGTCGGCATCGCTGGCCGGGAGCGGCACCGCGGGACCGGCGCTCCGGACGAACCGCTCGTGCGCGGGTCCGGGCGTGGCGTCGATCGACGCCGGCTCCCACCGGCTGGCCGGGGCGACCGTGTCTGGCAGCTCGATTCGCCGCGGGCCTTCGCGGCGCTCGAAGAGCGGGCCGAACGTGCGTGCGAAGCTGGAGGCCGCCACCTCGCGGTGCGGCGGCGACATCGTGACACGCACCACCTTCTCGGCCTCCGCGAACGTGGCCGCCGTGAGCGGTGGGCCCGAAGCCGGACCGGTGCCGAAGGCGGGGGGCGCGCCGGGGGTGGACGGTGGAGGCGCCGCCGGCGCGACGCCCGCCGGCGTCGAGGCCCCGGGACCGCACGCGGCCGTGGCGGCCAGGACGCCCATGGGCGCCGTGATCAGGAACTGTCGTCGGGTGTTCATCGGCACACCCTACCGCAAAGCGGCGGGCGGCCGCCCGGTCTCAGACGCTGAGGAGCATCTTCATCAGGTTCGGGACGCCGCGGCCCTGGTGGTAGCGGTCGCGTCCGATGTCCGTGCAGGCGTCCATCAGGATCCGCTTCACGTCGTCGGGGCGGCCCCGGAACTCGCGCCGCGCCGAGAGGAACGCGGCCAGCATCCCGGACACGTGCGGCGCCGCCATGCTCGTGCCGCTCTCCACGCGGTACTCGGTCTTGCTGCGCGAGTTCACCGACATGATCCGCTCGCCGGGCGCCACCACGTCCGGCTTGAGCCGGCCGTCGGAGGTCGGGCCCCGCGACGAGAAGGGTGAGACCCCGTACAGGTGCGGCTTGTCGGCGTTCACCGAGCCCACGGCGATGCAGTCCTCGAGGTTGGCGGGATCGCCGATCGACATCGACGTGTTGATCTCCACTTCGCCGTCGCTCGTCTGCACGTCGAGCTGCCCTTCGTTGCCGCAGGCCACCACGACGACCACGCCCGCGCGCCACTGCCGGCGCAGCTCCTGGCAGATCGGCGTGAAGCCGCAGCCGTACACCGTCGAGTCGTACGGCCCGCCCAGGCTGAGGTTGATGCCATGGATCACCTGACCGGCGGCGTTCTCGTTCTGCCGGGCGATGTGGTCCAGCGCCTTGATGATCCACGCGTCCTCGCCCTGGCCGTTGTCGTCGAGCACCTTGTAGACGACGAGGCGCGTGTCGGGCGCCATGCCGGCATACGCCGTGCCCTTGTGACGGCTCTCCCCGGCGATGATGCCCGACACGTGCGACCCGTGGCCGTCCCTGTCGGTGTCGGAGGTCAGCCGCTTGGGCGCTCCGCGCTGGGTGCAGTCCCAGACCGCCTGGATGGTGCCGTTCTTGAAGTGCGCGTGATCGGACCGGACGCCCGTGTCCAGCACGGCCCACACGATGCCGCCGCCGCGGGCGCCGTAGCTCCCGCGGGCGGCGTCCACCTGGAGGACGGCCTGCGAGCGCGCGATGAGCTTCTTCTTCGAGGAGCTCCTCCACACGGCATACACGTTGAAGGTCTTGTGTTCGACGGCCACCTGGCGGACCTCGTCCGGGGTCAGCCGCGCCGCGACGAAGCGCCGCAGCGGATCGATCCGGGCGTCGGCCTCGGCCTGGTCCGGACTGCGGCCCTCCGCGCGCGCCATCGTTCGCACGACCTCGCCGATCTGGGCGGCGGCCCGCTCGACGCGATCGGCGAGCGTGATCTCCCCGTGGGCCCGCCGCTCCCGGTCCTCGCGCGCCTCCAGCTCGGGCCCCCGCTCGCCGAGCGCCCAGTAGCCAGGCTCGAGGAGCTCGATGATCACGGGCTGGCGCCCCTCCACCGCCAGGCCCTCCGCCACGTCGCGCGCGACGACGAATCGCGCCATCGAATCGAACTGCGCGCCTTCGTGCACGCTGCGCCGTACCTTGGGATGCGCCAGGTACCCGATCGCGGAGTGGGGATTGAAGCCGATCAGCTTGCGCGTGCCGTCGTTGACGACGAGCTCGTCGACGATGAGCGGCCGCGGCGGGTTCGCGTCCCGCGGGCGGCCGAACTCGCCGCGCAGCCCCTTGTCGAGGGCCACCGGATCGAGCGGGTCGGCGAAGTTGTGCCACTGCTCGACGCCGCCCGGGATGTCGAAGGGCTTGCGCCCGGGGAGCACGTCGAGGAAGTCTTGCACCTCCTGCAGGCCCAGGGGCGACCCGATCGTGACGAGCTTCACGACGTTGACCGACGCGCCCAGGGCGGCCAGTACCTCGAGCGCGACGATGGACCCCTGGCTGTGCGCCACGATCGTGAGCGGCCGGCCGTCGTCGGGCACGACCGCCTGGAAGCGCTCGCGGATCCGCCGGCGCTTCTCCTTGTCGAAGAAATAGGCGGCGGTGTCGCCGATGAAGGCCTTGAGGAACGCGGCCGACACGGGCTTGCGCAGGAACCGCGGCAGCGGCAGCACCTTCTTGCCCGGGCCGCGCGTCCTGCCGGCCGGGGCCCCCAGCATCGCGGCGATGGCCTCGGCGTAGTCGCCGGCCGCCTTCGACGAGACGCCGGCCTCCTTCAGGGCCGCGTCCGCGACGTCGGCGGACGGCTCGTCCGCCGTGCGCGTCCCTCGCTTCGACCGCTTGCCGCCCGTGGCGGGCGGGTGCACGATGTCCGACCAGTACGCCATCCGCGTGGCGTCGCCCCGGTCGCTGCCGAAGAGGGCGAGGTCCCATTCGGCCTTCAGCTCGTCGGCCGGCTTGTGACGGCCCACGCCGTGGATGTAGAGGACCAGCGGCTGCGCGGCGTCGCCCGCGGCGGCTCTTGCCGCCACCTTGCGCCGTGCCGTCGGAGACCGCCGCGCCCGTGCTGCCTTCGCCATGTCTGCTCCTCGCGCCGCGGCCCGTCGGCCGCGTGCTGGGTTCGTGCCTGCTGCAAGGGACGGACGCGCCCGGCGCCTTTCCGTGCGGGCCGCGCGCGCCCCGAATGGTATCGTGGCCGTGACCTTCCGCTGCGGAGCATCCCGCCATGGCGACTCCCGCTGCCCGACGCCTGCGCTACCACGTCGCCGTGAGCCTCGACGGCTTCATCGCCCGGCCGGACGGCACGTTCGACTGGATCGTGCAGGACGAGGCCATCGACTTCGGGGCGATCTTCCGGCAGTTCGACACCCTCCTCATGGGCCGCAAGACCTACGAGGCGGCCGCCGCGCAGCAGGGGGGCGGCGTGACGCCCGGCGTGCGGTCGATCGTGTTCTCGCGCACACTGCCGCCCCGGACCGTTCCCGGCCTGCAGGTCACGAACGACGATCCGGTGGACACGGTGCGCCGTCTGAAGGGCGAGGCCGGGAAGGATCTCTGGCTGTTCGGGGGCGGCGATCTCTTCCGCACGCTGCTCGCGGCCGGCCTCGTGGACACCGTGGAGGTGGCCGTGATTCCGGTGCTGCTCGGCGCGGGGGTTCCGCTCCTACCGCCGGGCGTCGAGACCCGGCTGATCCTGTGCGACCACCGCGTGCTCCCGGGCAGCGGCATCGTGGCGCTGGCGTACCAGGTGCCCGGCGGGGCCGGCGCGGCGCCAGTTGTGGACTACGTCACGCCGGCGGCCGGCACCCATCGGCCGCGATCATGAGTCTTTGCCGTCGTTTGCATGCATTCGGGGCCTGAGGCCGCGGCGCGGCTGGGGGTGGCAGACCGCGCCCCTCGCGGGTATGATCGACGGCTCATGCTCAGGTGCAGACCCGCCCACGGCGCCGTGGCGTTCGCGGCGCTCCTGGCCGTCGTGGCCGGCGCACGCCTCGCCGCCCAGGCGCCCCAGGCGCAACAGCCGATGCCCCTCGACCCCGCCCGCGCGCGCGGGTCCAGCGTCACCCCCGCGTTCGAAGGCTGGTACGAGAACCCCGACGGGAGCTTCAGCCTGCTCGTCGGGTATTTCAACCGGAACCGCGAGCAGGCACTCGACATCCCGATCGGGCCCGGCAACAAGATCGAGCCCGGGCCCGCCGACCAGGGACAGCCCACCCATTTCGAGATCGGCCGCGAGTGGGGCGTCTTCGTGATCAAGGTGCCCAAGGACTTCGGGAACAAGACCCTCACGTGGAGCATCACGGCCAACGGCGAGACCCAGTCGATTCCGCTGGGCATCACCAAGGGCTACACGATCGAGCCGTTCCAGGAATCGGGCATGGGCAACAAGCCCCCCGAACTCACCTTCGCGCCGACCGGCACCAAGGTGTTCGGTCCGCCCACCACGGTGGCGGCCACCTATACCGGCGCCGTCGGCCAGCCCGTGGCCATCGCGTTCTCCGTCACGGACCCGAAGGAAGTGAAGAAGGGGTCCGACCTGACGGCCCGCCGGACGGCCGGCCTGGTGGCCAACCTCTCGTTCCACAAGTTCCGCGGTCCCGGAGGCGTGAAGTTCACGCCGGACCGGGTGGAAGTGAAGACCCAGGGCGAGACCGTGACCGCGCAGGCCACGTTCGACCTCCCTGGCGAATACCTCGTGCGCGTCCAGGCGAACGACGACTCGGGGGAGGGCGGCGCCGGCTTCCAGTGCTGCTGGACCAACGCCTACGTGAAAGTCACCGTCAAGTGACGACAGGAGCCTGATGATGATCCGTCAATCGCTCGGCTGGATGGGGGGCACGACTGGGGCGTTCGTAGTCGCCGCGTTGGTCGGCGCTCCGGACACGGCGGCAGCGCAGGGCCCGACCTTCACGAAGGACGTGGCGCCCATCTTCCAGAAGAAGTGCGAGGCCTGCCACCGGCCGGACTCGATCGCGCCGATGTCGCTGCAGACGTGGCAGCAGGCGCGGCCGTGGGCCCGCTCGATCAAGGCCCGCGTGATGGAACACTCGATGCCGCCGTTCCAGATCGACCGGACGGTGGGCATCACGAAGTTCAAGAACGACGACTCCCTGTCGCCGCAGGACCTCGACACCATCGTGAAGTGGGTGGACGCGGGCGCCCCGCAGGGCAACCCGAAGGACATGCCGCCGCCGGTGGAGTGGCCGACCGATCAGGGCTGGAACTTCGCGAAGGTCTTCGGCCAGGAAGAGCCGGATCTCATCATCAAGTCCGACCCCTACACGATGCCGGCGGTGTCGCAGGATGCGTGGGACAAGCGCGTCACGCCGTCGGGCATCACCGAGCCGCGCTGGGTGCGCGCCATCGAGATTCGTCCGAACTCGGTGAAGGGCCGCAAGATCACCCACCACGCGATCGCGTACCTCGAGCAGGACGAGCCGGGCGCCATGCCGGGCCTGCCGGCGCCGTTCATGGAATGGGCCGTGGGCAAGCAGGGCGAGATGATGCGCCCCGACACCGGCAAGCTGCTGCTGCCGGGCTCGCGCTTCCGCTGGGACATCCACTACTCGCAGGCCGGCGAAGAGATCACCAGCAACGTCGAGATGGGCATCTACTTCTACCCGAAGGGCCAGGAGCCGAAGTACCGCAATCGCCTGTCGCTCGTCCCGGCGGCGCTCGGCAACCTCGACCTGCGGCCCAACGCCGTCACCGTGACCGAGGGCTTCTACCCGCTGCGCGAGAACGCGCGCATCGAGAGCTACCAGCCGCACATGCACCTCCGCGGCAAGGCGATGATGGTGGAAGCCATCCTGCCGTCGGGACAGCGCCAGGTGCTGAGCCACACGGCCGACTTCAACTTCCAGTGGATGACGACGTTCGTCTACGCGGACGACGTGGCGCCGCTGCTGCCCAAGGGCACCATCCTGAAGGTGACGGCGTGGCACGACAACACCACGGCGAAGAAGACCAATCCGGATCCGAGCCAGTGGGTGGGCTGGGGCGACCGCACCGTGGACGAGATGGCGCACGCCTGGATCAACATCGTCTACATGAACGACGAGGAGTTCAAGGCCGAGCAGGCCAAGCGCAAGGCCACGGCGACGACCGAGGAGCGGGAACGGTAGCTCCCTGACGCCCGCAGGGACCGGGGATCAGGGACCCGGACCTGACACGCTGTCACGATGAGGGCCCGGTGGGAACACCCCGCCGGGCCCTCCGTGTTTCCGGCGGCGGGCGGCGGACCGTCGGCTATGCTCGGCGGCTGAGGCACACGTGTCCTGGACCTGGGAACCGCTGCCGCTGCTGTCGCCGCCGACCGCGTACGACGCGCAGGCCGGCGCGCTGCTCGACGCGCACCGGCGTGGCGATCCCGGCGCGATCCGCCTGTTCCACGAGCGCCATCCCCGGTTCCTCGATCCGGTCGTGACGTGGAAGCCTCGACGGCTGGCCCCCGACGAGATCGCGGCCGCCGCGCTCGACCTCGACGACGCTCGCCTGGCGCTCGCACGCCGCTATTCGTTTCGTGACTGGGAGGCGCTGAGCGCCCTCGTTGCCGACGTGCTTCGGGACGCGTCGCCGGTCCAGCAGTTCGAACTGGCCGTCGAGGCCGTCGTGTCCGGCGACCTCGATGCGCTCGATCGCCTGCTCGACGCCCACCCGGATCTGGTGCGCGCGCGGTCCACGCGCGTCACGCCGCACGACCCGCCCGCCCACGGCGCCACGCTCCTCCACTACCTGGCGGCCAACGGCGTCGAAGGCCATCGCCAGGTGTCGCCCCCGAACGCGGTCGCGGTGGCGCAGCGGCTGTTCGACGCGGGCGCCGATCCGGATGCGCTCGCCGCCATGTACGGCGGCACGTGTCCCACGCTGCCGATGCTCGTCTCGAGCACGCCGCCGGCGGAGGCCGGCGTCCAGGTGCCGCTGGTGCATGCCCTGATCGACGCCGGCGCGGACGTGGAGGGCGGCGGCGAGGGATCCTGGCGGTCGGCGCTCACGACCGCGCTCGTCTTCGGATTCACCGCGGCCGCCGACGCGCTCGTCAGCCGGGGCGCCCGCGTCGACCGGCTGGTGACGGCCGCGGGACTCGGCCGGCTGGCCGCCGTGGACGGATTCCTGCCCGGTGCCACGGCCGCCGATCGCCACGCCGCGTTCGCCCTGGCGGCGCAGCTCGGACACGTCGAGGTCGTTCGACGGCTGCTGGACGCGGGGGAGCTTCCCGACCGGCGCAACCCCGATGGCTTCCACGCGCACGCCACGCCGTTGCACCAGGCGGCCATCGGCGGACATCTGGCCGTCGTCGAGCTGCTCGTCGATCGCGGTGCCAGGCTCGACATCCGCGACACGCTGTGGGACGGGACGCCGCTCGGCTGGGCCGAGTACGGCCAGCGGCCCGCCGTGGCTGCCTACCTGCGCGCGCGCACGGCCCCGCCTTGAGCGGACGCTACCGGGTCGTCCGCGCGTCGGTGTCCGCGCCCGCCGCCAGGTCGAGCCCATCGAGCGGAACAGGGCCGCCAGCCGGGGATCGCTCCGCAGCGGCGCGTAGAGCGGCTCGTCGCGGAGATCGAAGAGGAAGGAGGACGCTGTCGGACGGCACGACGCAGGTGGTCACCGGTCAGGCGACGTGGACGTCCTCGGACACGGTGGTGGCCACGGTGAGCGGGTCGGGCCTCGTCGCGGCCCTCCGCGATGGCGCCGTGCAGATCACGGCGACCTGCCAGATAACGCTGACGCGCCTACGGTACGGCCGTGTAGTGGCCGTGGATGCAGAGCCAGCGCCCGCCCTCGCGGACGAAGATCCGCGTGGACTTGCCGCGGGACGTGAAGCGCTTGCCGTCGAGCATGCCCGAGTCGGTCCAGTAGTAGGTGATCCAGGCCGTGTCGCCGCGGACCGTCACGACGGGCTGGTGCATGTCGGTATGGACGCCCGAGGCCCGCTGGAGATACGAGCGGTAGTTGCGCACCTCGGCGTCCTTGCCCTCGGTGATGTAGGTGTCGTTCTCGCCGAAGGACGTGAAGTCCGGGTGCACGAAGGTGGCGTAGCGGTCCACGTCGCCGTGTTCGATCGCGTCCCACATGGCGACCATGGCCGCCTTGATCTCGGCCTCGTCCTTCGCCGTCGACGGCTGGCCCAAGACCAGGGCCGGCCAGAGCACGATCACCGCACACGCGCGCAGGGTCCGCATCGCCGCTCTCCTTCCGCCGCCGTTCGAGGCGAAGCGCCATGATACGCTGCGGCGGTGCCGCGCCCGTGGCCCTGCGTCGTGGCGGTGGTGCTGTGTGGCGCGTGTACGTCGGCGCCGCCGGGTGCCGGCGCGGCCGCCGAGCGCCGGACCCCGACGCCTGACTGGCGCGTCGCGCACGGGCCCGACCTGCCCGTCCCCGCCACGAACAACGCCGTCGCCGCGACCGAAGTCGACGGCCGGCCGTACCTGTTCAGCTTCCTCGGACTTGGCGCCGCGCGCGATTACCGGGCCATGACGCGGCAGGCCTTCGCGCTCGACGTGGACGCGCGCCGCTGGGAGGCCCTGCCGGACGTGCCGGGGCGGGTGGGGCGCATCGCGGCCACGGCGCAGGCGATCGGCGATCGCGTGTACGTGTTCGGCGGCTACGAGGTGGCTGCCGACGGCGCCGAGACGACCAGTCCCGCCACCGACGTCTATCTCGTGCGCGAGCGCCGCTTCGAGCGCGGCGCCGATGCCCCGGTGCCGCTCGACGATGCCGTCTCCGGCGTGTGGCGCGACCGCCTGATCTACCTGGTCAGCGGCTGGTCCACGGACCGGACGGTCACGACCGTCGAGGCGTACGACCCCTCGGCCGATCGCTGGCTGGCCGCCACGCCGATTCCAGGCACGCCCGTGTTCGGGCACGCCGGCGGTGTCGTCGGCGACACCATCGTCTACTGCGGTGGCGCGAAGATGCTGGGCGCCAGATCGCCGAAGTACGGCATCAACGCCGAGTGCTACCGGGGCGACATCGATCCCGGCCGGCCGTCGTCGATCGCGTGGCGGGCCATCGCGCCGCACCCGGGCCCTGCCCGCTACCGCGCGGCCGCCGGTCCGGTCCGCATGACCGGTCGCGCGGGCATCCTGTTCGTGGGCGGCACGGCGAACCCGTACAACTACAACGGGATCGGGTACGACGGCCGTCCATCGGAACCCGAGGCCACGTCGTGGCTCTACGACACGGCGACCGACGCCTGGATCGAAGGGCCGCGGCTGGACCTTCCCACGATGGACCACCGCGGACTGGTCGGCGCCGGTGGGGCATGGTGGATCGTCGGCGGCTTCGAGCGGGGACAGACGGTGTCGCCGGCCGTCTCCCGGATCACGACGGACGACGAACCGTAGCGGGGCGAGCCGCCTGCGCTCGTCCGGTGCGCGGCGCGTGGCCTGCCCGCCGCGCGGTCGATCAGCAGGGATGGGGCGCCGGAGACGACAGTGCCGCGGCGATCGCGTAGGACCTGAGCCGCGCCTCGTGGTCGTAGATGTGCGACACCACGATCAGCTCGTCGGCCGCCGTCCGCTCGACGAACGTGCGCATGCCCTCGGCCACCGTCCCTGGACCGCCGACGAACGACACCCTCGTGCGGTTGCTCGGGTCGCTCATGTCCGCGGGGTCGCGCGTCCACTCCCGGGAGGGCGGCGGCAGCGGGATGGGGCGTCCCATCCGCAGGCTGGCGAACGACTGCCGGCCCGACGACGCCAGGAACTGCGCCTCGTCGTCGGTGTCGGCCGCGACCACGTTCACGCCGAGCATCACGTAGGGCGCCGAGAGACGGGACGACGGGCGGAAGTCGCGACGGTAGATCGCCAGCGCGTCGTGCAGGTAGGTGGGTGCGAAGTGGGACGCGAAGGCGAAGGGCAGGCCGAAGGCCGCGGCCACCTGCGCTCCGAAAGTGCTCGAGCCCAGGATCCAGAGCGGCACCCGGAGGCCCGCGCCCGGAACCGCCACCACCGCCTGTCCGGGCTGCGCCGCCTCGAGGTAGGCGATGAGCTCCATGAGGTCGTTCGGGAAGCCGTCGGGGTCGGCGTTGAGCGTGCGGCGCAGGGCCCGCGCCGCCGAGGGGTCCGTGCCCGGCGCCCGGCCCAGCCCCAGGTCCACGCGGCCCGGGAAGAGCGACTCCAGCGTCCCGAACTGCTCGGCCACCTGCAGGGGCGAGTGATTCGGCAGCATGATGCCGCCGGCGCCGATGCGCATCGTGGTCGTCGCCCGGCCGACGTCGGCCAGCAGGACCGCCGTCGCCGCGCTGGCGATGCCCGGCATGTTGTGGTGCTCGGCCAGCCAGAAGCGCCGGTAGCCGAGGCGCTCGGCGTGGCCCGCGAGATCGCGCGTGCGGGCGAAGGCGTCGGCGGCGGTGCCGCCTTCCAGGATGGGCGAGAGGTCGAGCACCGACAGGGGCACCATGCACCAGCACGATACCCCCTTGCGCGGAGCGGGCGCCACGCGCCGGGGGCGCGGACGGTATAGTCACGCCGTGAGGCATCCGGGATGACGGGGGCCGGACGGGCGGTGCCGATCGCGATCGGCGGCGGCCTGGGGCTCGCCATCAGCGCCGTGGACAACCTGGCGGCCGGGGGCCACGTGAGCCCCGTCGTGATCGTGGCGCTGCTGCTCGCGGCAACCGCGGCCATCGGCGGGTGGGCGGGTTGGACGGCCTGGCCGGCGGCGCTGGCCGTCTGCCTCCCCGTCCCGGGCGTGCACCTGGTCAAGCATGCGCTTGGCCTGCCGGACACGATCCAGCCCAACACGTACGACTCGATTGCGATGATGGCGCTCTTCAGCGCCGCCGTGGCCGGCGCGGGGTTCGTGGCCGGCGTGCTCCTGCGCCAGGCGCTCTCCGACTCCACCTCCTGACCTCGGCCGCGGACGCTGCCGGCGCGACGTTCGATGCGCGGCGCGGTGACGCCACGCCGAACCCTCGGCCGGTACTGACCCGAACTTTGCAGAGGGACGCTCCGAACGGAGTCCTTCATGCCCGAGCCTCACGAGATCCCCTCCCCGTCGTCGACGCGTCGCGAGTTCTTCTGTCACGCGTGTCAGGCGGCATCGCTCGTTGCCGTGGCCGGCCTCGTGACCGAGGCGTGCGGCGGCGGCCCCACCTCGCCCTCCAGCGTGGACGCGCCCGCGCTCTCCAGTGTCTCCGGCAGCGTGTCCGGCCGCGTCGTCAGCGTGGCCATCGGCAGCGGCTCGCCGCTGGCGTCGAACGGATCGGCGGCCCTGACCTCCACCGCGCTCGGGGCGTTCCTGATCGCGCGCGTCAGCGACTCCGCCTTCAACGTGCTGTCGGCGTCGTGCACGCACGAGGGCTGCACCGTCACGGGCTACTCGGGCAGCCGGTTCGTCTGCCTGTGCCACGGCGCCCAGTTCACGACGTCGGGCGCGGCCGCCGGCGGCCCCGCGTCGCGCGCGCTCGCGAGCTACCAGTCGCAGTTCGCCAACGGCGTGCTCACGTTCACGGCGTGACGGCGCGTGCGGCGGCTTCGCCTTCCGCCACGTCCACCCGCGACAGCAGCCAGCCGCCGGCCACGAAGAACACGATCATGCCGAGCACCGCCGAGCGGGTGGAACCCGTCAGGGCGCCGCTCAGCGTGAAGAGCAGCGGTCCGAGCACCGTCGCGAAGCGTTCCACCACGGCGTAGAACCCGAAGTACTCCGAGGTCTTCGACGGCGGGATCAGCCGGGCGAAGAGCGACCGGCTGAGCGCCTGGGCACCGCCCTGCACCGTCCCGACCATCGCGGCCAGGATGAAGAAGTCCGTGGCGTTGCGCATGAAGTAGCCGAGCGCGGCCGCCAGCGCGTAGACGCCGAGCGCCAGGAAGATCGCGCGCTTCGTGCCCATGCGGGCGCCGAGCGACCCGAAGAGGAACGAGAAGGGCACGCCCACGAGCTGCACCATCGCGAAGGCCGCGATCTGCTCGGACTGCCCGACGCCCACCTCGGCACCGTAGATGCCGGCGAAGCGGATGATCGTCTGGATGCCGTCCTGGTAGACCAGCATCGCCACCAGCGCGAGGAACGCCTGGCGGTACTGGCGGATCTCGCGGAAGGTGTGCGACAGCCGCGCGAACGTGCCGGCGATCGCCGAGCTTGCGCGCTCGTCCACGCCGGCGAGCCGCGGCGGCTCGGCCACCGTGCGGAGGAGCGGCACCGTGAAGAGCAGCCACCAGATGCCGACGCTCGCGAAGGACAGCTTCGTGGCCGCGACGGCGTCCGGCAGGCCGAACGTCGCCGGGCTCAGGATCCACGCCAGGTTGAGCAGCAGCAGGACGCCGCCGCCGAGATAGCCGAGCGCGTAGCCGGCCGACGACACCCGATCGGTGTCCTCCGGCGCCGCCACGCTCGGCAGGAGCGAGTCGTAGAACACGAGCGACCCGGACACGCCGATGTTGCCGATGACGAAGACCAGAGCCGCCCACGGCCAGCCGCCCTCGACGATGGTCGCGAGGAGGAACGTGGCCAGCATGCCGACGGCCGCGAACACCACCAGGAGCTGCTTCCTGCGCGCGGTGTGATCGCCGTAGGCGCCCAGCACGGGTGCCGTCACCGCCACGATGGCCATCGCCAGCGTGGTGATCACGCCGAAGCGCGTCGTCGCTTCGGCCGGAGTCAGCCCCTTGGCCGCGTAGCTGGCGAAGAAGTACGGGAAGACGGCCGTGATGACGGTCGTGAAGTAGGCCGAGTTGCCGCAGTCGTACCAGGCCCACGCCCGCTGCTCCGGCGTGACGAGCCCGACCCTGGCCAGCAGCCGGGCGATCATCGAGGGGCACGCATGGCGGTAGGGTACCATTCGATCGCCATGGAATCCGCGGCGACCGTCCGCGCGGCAGGCCTGCTGACGGCGGCCGTGATCTCGGCGGCGGCCGTCGCCAGCGCGCAGCGCGACGCCTCGGGCCGATGGCTGGGCGTCCTCGACGAGCACCCGGCCATCGAGTACGCGATGCGGCCGACGACCGATGTGGTGGGAGCGCTGAACGCGCGGCTCGCCTCCGGCGAACGCACGCTCGCCTTCGACGCCGCCGACGGCTATCTCCGGCCGCTCCTGGCCGCGCTGGACGTGCCCGTCGCCTCGCAGATGCTCGTCCTGTCGCGCACGGGCGTGCAGCGCGAGGTCACGCGACCGGCGAATCCGCGCGCGTTGTATTTCAACGAACAAGTGGCCGTGGGCTACATCCGCGGCGCGCCCTTCCTCGAGCTCATCGCCCACGATCCGGTGCAGGGCGCCGTGTTCTACACGCTCGACCAGCGAGCCACCGACCGGCCGTCGCTGACGCGGCAGACCAGCTGCCTGTCGTGTCACGTGGCCTCCGCCACCATGGAAGTGCCCGGGTTCCTGACGCGCAGCCTGACGGCGGCGCCCGACGGCATGCCCACCCTCAAGTTCTTCAGCCAGGCGCTGGTGGACCACCGGACGCCGTTCGCCGACCGGTGGGGCGGGTTCTACGTGACGGGGCACGGCGGGATCACCCATCGGGGAAACGTCGTCGTCGACCGCGACGGGACCACGCGGTCGCTCGTGCCGGCCGGCCCCCGGAACGTGGCGACGCTCGAGGGGGTCCTGCCGCTCGACGGCTACCCGTCGCCGCTGAGCGACGTGACGGCGCTGGCGGTCTTCGATCACCAGACGCGGGCGCTCAACCTCATGACGCGACTCGGCTGGGAGGCGCGGGTGGCCAGGCACGAGGGCCGCGTGCCGCTCGAGTCGCCGGTCGTGACGGCGCTCGTGGACGACCTGGCCGCCTACCTGCTGTTCGCGGACGAAGCGCCCATGCCCGGCGGGCTGTCGGGGACGTCGGGCTTCCGGGAGTGGTTCTCGGGCCGCGGAGCCCATGACGCCGCCGGGCGGTCGCTGCACCAGCTCGATCTCGAGACGCGGCTCATGACCTACCCGTTGAGCTACACCATCGAGAGCCCGGCGTTCGACGCGCTGCCCGACGACGTTCGCCAGGCCGTGGCCGACCGGCTCGTCGCCCGGCTGTCGGCGGCGGCGCCGCGTCCCGGCGACGACAGGTTCACGGCCGACCAGCGGCGCGCGGCGCTCGCGATCTTCCGGGCGGCCTACCCGGCGCTGGCCGGGCCTCCGCGTCGCTGAGCGGCGCTCAATCGTCGTCCGGGTCGAATTCGATCGTGACGGTCACCGCGTCGCCGTGGCCCTTGCCGCCGCGGTAACGGGCCGGCACCGCCAGCAGCGAGCGGTCGGTCTTCGTGTCGCGCCAGACGCTGGTCGTCCAGGGCACGCCGTCCACCGTGGCGCGGACGGGCGTCCGGCCCCAGGGCCGCGTGGCCGGCGGCGCCACCTCCTTCGGGACGATGGCGAAGTGCCAGCCGCCCTTGCCGGGGTAGCGGACGAGTGTGGTACTGAACGGACCGCGACGCTCCAGGCGCACCTTGCTCCCGGCGGGCACGCGACAGGATAGCTCGGCCGTCGCCCGGCGCCGGCGCGCTACCGGCGCACGCGCGCGTCGCCGCTGAAGGTCTTCAGGCGGACGCTGCTGGATCCGCCGCCGTTCAGGGTGCCTTCGACGTTCCGGCGGCCGCGCGTGCGCGAGACCGCGATCGGCAGATCGGAATCCAGGTCGCCGCTGAACGTGTTGAAGGCGAGGCTGCCGCGCGCGTCGGGCGGCACCGTGAGGTCGATGCCGCCGCTGAAGGTGTTGACGTCGATGTCCTGCCCGTCGGGCCACGAGCGGGCGGCGACGATCACGTCGCCGCTGAAGGTCTTCACCCGGAGGCCCTGTACCGCGTCCTCGACGCGGATGGTCGACGAGAAGCCGCCGATGTCGTGCCGGCCCTCCACGCCCCGCACCGTCACCGGCGCGCTGAAGGTCGTGACGTCGAGCGTGGTACGGCGGGGCACCTGCAGCTCGATGTCGGCCTCGACCACGTTGTCGTTCCGCCGCCACCCGCTGTCGCGGTGGTTGGCGTCGATGACGATCGACGAGCCCTCCGTGCGGATGTCGAAGGTGACGTCCCGCAGCTTGTCGGCCTCGGCCCGCCGGACCGCGTGGACGACCACCTGGTCGCCGTCGGTCCCTCGAATCTCGACCTTGCCCGAGAAGGTCTTCAGCCGCACCGTGCCCCCGGATTGGAACGGGAGCGTCCGGTCCACGCGTTCCTCGACCTTCTGGGCCAGGGCCGGGGCCGCTCCCAGGCAGGTGACGAGGACGGCGGTGGACAGGCGGGCGGTCAGGGACATGGGCAACCTCGCCTGGAGTAGACGAGCCGATCGGCCAAAGGGTTGCCGCGGCCGCCGGCTCGTCCACGCACGCCGGCCCGCACGGCCCTCCGGGGACGGCAACGTATCATCGGACCCACCGGGAGGCTTCACGCCATGGCAGAGAAGGTCGTCGTCATCACGGGTGCCAGCAGCGGAATCGGGGCGGCGCTGGCCGAGCGCCTGGCGCGCGACGGCATGGGCGTCGGGCTCATCGCCCGCCGGCCGGACGCCCTGGCCGGCGTGGTGGCGCGCTGCCGGCCGCACGGGCACGCCATCGTGGCCGACATGACCAAGCGGGGCGATGCGACGCGGGCCGTGGCCGAGGCGTTGACCATGTTCCCGCACATCGACGTCTGGGTGAACAACGTCGGGCGCGGCATCACCCGCCCCGCCACCGAGCTCACCGACGACGACCTGGACCAGATGATGCTCGTGAACGTGAAGTCCGCGCTGTACGGCATCCAGGCCGTGCTGCCGCACTTCAAGGAGCGCGGCACGGGCCACATCATCAACGTCTCGTCGATGCTTGGCCGCATGCCCATGGCCCCCTTCCGCTCCGCCTACAACGGGGCGAAGCACTTCCTGAACGCGCTCACGGCGAACGTCCGCGACGAGCTGGCGGCCTCCCACCCCGGCATTGCCGTGTCGCTGGTGTCGCCGGGCGTGGTGCGGACCGAGTTCGGCCTGAACGCCGTGCACGGGGGACCGGATTCGCGCGGGCTCCCGAACTCGCAGAGCGCCGACGAAGTGGCAGACGTGATGGCCGGCGTCATCGACAGCCGGGCCAGGGACGTCTACACGCGGCCGGGCGCGCGCCAGGCGGTGCTGGACTACTTGTCGGGGCTCGCGGCGGATCCGGCCCCGGCCGGCTGAGTCCGGACTTGACCACGTTATTACACCTAATGTGTAATTCGTGGTGTGACAACCGAGACCTACCGCACCGCGCTCGACGCCGCCATCACCGAGTACGAGGCGCTCGGCCAGCAGCGCCGGGACATCGACACCCGCCTGACCCAGCTCGCCCAGACCATCGGGACGCTCTCGCGGCTCATGGGCCTGACGCCCACCGTGCCGCTCGGCCTCACCGACGCCTGCCGCCTCGTGCTGCGCGGCGGCGTGCCGATGACCCCCACCGAGGTGCGCGACCGGCTGGTCGCCATCGGTGTGGACCTCACGATCTACACGAGCGAGCTCTCGGCCATCCACACCGTGCTGAAGCGCCTCAACGAGTCCGGCGAGATCCGCATCGTGCCCAGGCCGAACGGCCGGCCCGCGTACCTGTGGCAGGCGCCGCCGACCGCCGTCGCCATCAGCCCCGAGATCGCCGCGCACGTCCGGGCGTCGGGCACGTTCCACACCAGGCCCGCGCGGAAGCCGAAGACCGACGCGCGCGCCCGCAAGAAGCGGCCGCGATGACGGCCCCGGGCTCGCGCGGACCCTGGACCGAGCGGATGCCGGCCAAGTCCGCCGGACCGGGGTCTAATGTTCCCGCATGCGTCGTTGGTGCCGGCCGGACCACCGCCTGGGTCGCGTCGTCGGCGCCGTCGCGCTGTGCCTGGCGGCCGCGGCCCGCGCCGCGGGGCAGACGCCAGCCGGCGAGCCCGTCGTGCCCGAGAAGGCCGGCAAGGAGTTCCGGGCGTTCCGGGTCGCGGGTGCACCGCCCACGCTGGACGGCGTCCTCGACGACGACGTCTGGGCCCAGGCCGAGGCCATCGACGACTTCGTCCAGAACGAGCCGGACAACATGGCGCCGCCGCGCGAGCGGACGGTGGTGCAGATCGCCTACGACGACCGCACGTTGTATGCCGCCGTGCGCTGCTACACGACGGATCCCTCGCTCGTCACGACCGGACTGGGGCGCCGCGACAACCTGCCGCCGAGCGACCTCATCCGCATGAGCTTCGATACGCGGCACGACCACCAGAACGCCGTCGTGTTCGAGACGAACCCGTCGGGGATGCAGAACGACTACCTGTTCTACGAGGACACGCGGCAGAGCCCCGATTTCGACGCGGTCTGGAACGTGCGGACCACGATCACGCCCGAGGGATGGTTCGCCGAGTACGCCATTCCGTTCTCGCAGCTCCGCTTCACCGTGCGCGCCGGCGAGCGCACCGTGTGGGGCTTCAACCTGCGTCGCGACCATTACCGCGCCGGCGGCTACGACCGGTGGGTGGCGACGCCCCGCGGCGCGGCGGGCTTCGTCTCGCGCTTCGGCCACCTCGTGTTCGAGCAGACGATGGCGCCGCCCCGCCGCATCGAGGTGCTGCCCGTGGCCCTGGCGCGGGCCGAGCGGCCCGCCGACGGCGTATTGACCGGGTCGGGCCAATTCGGCCTGGATGCGCGCCTCGGCCTGGGGACGTCGGCCACGCTGTCGGCCACGCTCAATCCCGACTTCGGCCAGGTGGAGCAGGACCCGGCGGTGCTGAACCTGACCGTGTTCGAGAACTTCTTCCCCGAACGGCGCCCGTTCTTCGTCGAGGACAGCCGCATCTTCGTGCCGCCCTTTCCGGTATTCCTGCCGTTCCACTCCCGCCGGATCGGCCGGGCGCCCGGCCGGCTCGCCTTGCGGGACGGCGATGTCGAGGTCTCGCGACCCGAGCAGACGACGATCCTCGGCGCCGCGAAGGTGACGGGGCGGAAGGACCGGTGGGTCTACGGCGGCATCACGGCCCTGACGGCTCCGGAATACGCGGTGGTGGACGCGCCCGTCGACGCCGCCGGCGAGACCGTGATGCACCGCACCCAGCGTCTCGTGGAGGCGCGCACCCTGTACGGCGTGGGGCGGCTGCGGCGCGACTCGAGGACCGGACAGTCGAACGTGGGCCTGATGGCCACGAGCGTCGTGCGCGACGGCGACGCCGATGCCTTCACCGGGGCGGCCGACTTCTCGTGGCGCTGGGCCAGCAACAGGGGACAGTGGACGGGCATGGCGCTCGGCACGCACGCGCCGGTGGACGGGCGGCAGCAGTCGGGCCTGGCGGCCGTATCGAACCTCAGCTACGACGCGAAGCACGTCGGCGTGTTCGGGCACGTCGACCGCGTGACGCCGACGTTCCGCAACAGCGACCTCGGCTTCCTCGGCGCGCGCGTCGACCGCACCAATGTGAACTACTCGGTC
This sequence comes from Vicinamibacterales bacterium, assembly GCA_041394705.1. Taxonomy (GTDB): domain Bacteria; phylum Acidobacteriota; class Vicinamibacteria; order Vicinamibacterales; family UBA2999; genus CADEFD01. Next base: position 95,731 of record JAWKHS010000013.1, on the reverse strand, counting down.
AGCGTGCGGCAGCCGGATCCGCGCGGGCCCTTCCGATCGCAGGGCGTCTTCCTGTTCGGGCAGCGGTCATGGAACCAGCACCGCCTCGTCTTCGACAGCGGGCTGTCTGGCGGCATCGATCTCGTCTTCCGGAACTTCTCGGGGCTGTTCGTCCAGGCCGGGCACGACTTCCGCCGGCTGGACGACCTCGACTCGCGCGGCGGCCCGCCCATCGTCAAGCCCGGCGGCTGGCAGACGTTCCTGGGCCTGCGGAGCGACTCCCGCAAGACGTGGCAGGTGTTCCTGAACAACAACCTCCGCACGGACGCGGCCGGGACGCACATGCGGTCGACGAACCTCACGCTGCGGGTCCAGCCCACCGGACGGCTCCAGGTGAGCGTGGCCGGGTCCTACGATCGCGGCCACGACGCGGCGCAGTGGATCGAGAACACGGACGCCACCGGCGACGGCGAGACCGATCACGTCTACGGCCGGCTCGAGCGCCACGTGGTGAGCCTCACGGGCCGGGGCACCTTCGCCTTCACCCGCGACATGACGCTCGAGGCCTACCTGCAGCCGTTCGTGGCGGTCGGCGACTACACCGACATCCGCCGCCTCGCCCGGCCGAGCTCCTTCGACTTCGAGCCCGTGACGCTGGCCGACGATCCGGACTTCAACACCAAGTCGCTCCGGAGCAACGTGGTCTTCCGCTGGGAGTACAAGCGCGGCAGCACGTTATACGCGGTGTGGAACCTCTCGACGGCCGACGACACCAGACCGGGCGTCTTCTCCGCCGGGCGCGACCTGGCCGACACGTTCCGCGGCCGGGGCACCCACGTCTTCATCCTGAAACTGAACTACTGGCTGGGCCTCTGACGCCGCCGACGCCGGTCTGCCCGCGTGGCGCGTCTCACCACGCCGTCATCGCGTCCTCGAAGAGCCGGGCCAGATCCTCCGCGGCGGCCGGACGTGGCGAGAGCTTCGTCACCCGGTGCTGCGGGAGCGTGCCCTCCACCAGGGCGGGAACGTCGCTCGACGTATAGCCGAGGGCCCTGAGCCCATTGGGAACCCCCAGCCGCTCCATGAACCAGACGATGCGATCGGCCAGCACGGCACCCGCGTCGTCGTGCCTCACGCCCGAGACGTCCACGCCCAGCGCCTGGGCGGCCTGGAGGTGACGCGCGGGGCTGGCCGGAGCCGTGAAGCGGAAGACCGCCGGGGCGTTGAGGATCACCGACATGCCATGCGGCACGAGCGGGTGCGTGAGGCCGTAGCCGGGCGCGCGGTACCCGCGCACCAGGCCCGACACGGGGTACGACATGCCGTGCGGCAGGTGGACGCCGGCGTTCCCGAAGCCGACGCCCGCATACGACGCGGCCAGCAGCATCTGGGCCCGCGCCTCGTCGTCGCCGGGATCGTCGAACGCGCGCACGAGGTACGACGCCACCATCCGCAGCGCCTGGAGGGACCAGACGTCGCTGATCGGATTGGATCCCTGGTACGCCGGCCGGACCGCCGGGCGATCGGGCCGGGGACGGTCCGCGTAGGGCAGGGCGGTGAAGCTCTCGATCGCATGGCTCAGGATGTCGAGCCCGCTCGAAGCGGCCACCTCCGGCGGCATCGTCCGGGTGTTGTCGGGATCGAGGAGCCCGAGCGTGGGCTTCAGCCGGCGGCTCGCGATGCCCGTCTTCGCGTGCAGGGCCGTCAGGTCGAAGATGCTGACGCCCGTCGTCTCGCTGCCCGTGCCGGCCGTGGTCGGGATCGCCACGAGCGGCTTGAGCGGACCGGGCACAGGCAGCGCCTTGCCGATCGGGGCGTTCACGTAGTCCAGGAAGTCGGCCGGCGGATACGTGGTGTAGAGGTTCGCGGCCTTGGCCGTGTCCATCACCGATCCGCCGCCGACGGCCACGAACCCGTCCACCGCCTGCTCGGCGGCGAAGGCGATGGCGCTCTTGAACGACTCGTCGGTGGGCTCGACCCTGACCCGGTCGAACACGACCGCCTCCACATCGTGGCTCTCGAGCGAGTCGAGCACGGCCGCCAGCGGGGGCAGGCGCGCGACGACCGGGTCGGTGACGACGAGCACCCGCTTCAGCCCCCAGTCGGCCAGGTCCGACCCGACCTCCCGCGTGACGCCCGCGCCGAACCTGACGCTGGACGCCGCCATCTCGAATGCGAATTCGCGATCCACGGCGGCAGTCTATCCGTGCCGTTCCGGCGGCTCAACCGGCAGTAGAATCGCGCCGTGCCGACCGCGCCGAAGCTCCTCGCCGCGCTGGCGCTCACGAGCGCCGGCGCCGTCACCGCCGCCCAGACGTCCGCGCCGCCGGACGCGCATCGCCAGTTCCTCGAGATCGCGGACTTCCGGCTCGAGGGCGGCGGCAGGCTGCCGGTGGCCCGCATCGCCTACGCGACCTTCGGCCGCCTGAACGCGGCGGGGGACAACGCGGTGCTGGTCCCCTCCTACTACGGCGCGGACTATCACGGGTACGACTTCCTGGTCGGGCCGGGCAGGGCGCTCGATCCCGAGCGGTACTTCGTCGTGCTGACGGAGATGTTCGGCAACGGCGTCTCGTCGTCGCCCAGCAACACCCCCGCGCCCCTCGCCGGTCCGGACTTCCCGGCGGTTGCCGTGCGCGACAACGTCGAGGCGTCGCGCCGCGTCCTCGAACACCTCGGCGTGACGCACCTCCGGGCGGTCGTCGGCTTCTCCATGGGCGCCGAGCAGGCGTTCCAGTGGGCCGTGTCGCATCCCGCGTTCATGGACCGCATCGTGCCGTGGTGCGGCACGGCGAAGACCTATCCCCACGGCGTCGCCCGCCTCGAGAGCGCCATCCTGGCGCTCACCGCCGACCCGGCGTTCAACGGCGGGCGCTACACGTCGCCGCCGCCGGCCGGCATGAAGGCGTGGTCCGCCCACTGGGCGGCCTGGGTCTGGTCACAGGAGTGGTGGCGCCGGGAGCTCTACAGACCGCAGCAGCAGACCGTGGAGGACGTGATCGCGTCGCGCGCCGAGCGGGACGCCGTCCGCGATCCCAACAACCTCATCCTGCACGCCCGCACCTGGCAGCGGCACGACGTGGGCGACACGCCGGGCTTCGGCGGCGACCACGAGAAGGCGCTCCGGTCCATCACGGCGAAGGTGCTGTACATGCCGGGCGCCACGGACCTCTATTTCCCGATCGCGGACGCGACGTACGAGCAGCAGTTCCTGCGGGACTCCACCTTCCTGCCCATCCCGTCCGTGTGGGGCCACGCGGCCGGCGGCGGCGCGAATCCGGCGGACGCCGCGTTCCTGAACGAGCGCATCGGCGCGTTCCTGCGCTGACCCGTCCGCGGCGCCGTCGTATGATGCGCGCGATGCGCACCGCCCTTGTCACGTCTGCCCTCGTCCTGGCCGTCCTGCTCACGCCGCGCGCTCAGACGCAGCCGCCGGCCTTCGAGGTGGAGGAGGCGTCGATCGCCGACATCCACGCCGCCTTCCGCGACGGCCGCCTGACCTGCCATGGGCTCGTCGAGCGCTACCTGCGCCGCATCGACGCCTACGACAAGAACGGCCCGGCCGTGAACGCCATCGTGCTGGTGAACCCGCGGGCGCTCGCCGAGGCGGACGCGCTCGACCAGCGCTACAAGGGGGGCGGCCCCGTCGGACCCCTGCACTGCATCCCCACCATCGTGAAGGACAACTTCGAGACGGCGGGCATGCAGAGCTCGAACGGATCGCTCACCTTCGAAGGCTACGTCCCGGCGGCCGACGCCTTCCAGGTGGCCCGCATCAAGGCGGCCGGCGCGATCGTGCTGGCCAAGTCGAACCTGGCGGAGTGGGCCTTCACGCCGAACGAGACCCTCAGCTCGATCCTGCCGGGCTACACGAAGAACCCGTACGCCCTCGACCGTGTCACCGCCGGGTCCAGCGGCGGCACGGCGGCGGCCGTCGCCGCGAGCTTCGGCGCCGTGGGCCTGGGCAGCGACACCGGCAACTCGATTCGCGGACCGTCCTCGCACCAGGCGCTCGTCGGCATCCGCTCCACGATGGGGCTCACGAGCCGCGCGGGGGTGTTCCCGCTCAACCTCCTGTCCGACATCGCCGGGCCCATGGCGCGCACGGTGGCCGACGCGGCCGCGGTGTTCCAGGTGGTGGCGGGCGAGGACCCGAACGACGCGGCGACGGCCGCCGCTCGCGGGCGCGCCGTTCCGAACTACGCCTCGGGGTTGTCACGGGACGCGCTGCGCGGCAAGCGCATCGGCATCCTGCGGCAGGCCTACGAGCGGGACACGACGGACGCCGAGATCGTGCAGGTGTTCATGAAAGCCGTGGACGACCTGAAGCTCGCCGGCGCGGTCGTGGTGGACCCCGCGACGGTGGAGGGCCTCTCCACGATCCGCCGGCCGCCGGGCACGTCGTGCCAGGGATTCAAGTACGACATGAACCAGTTCCTGGCCGCCAGGAAGGGCCGCGTGCCCGTGAACGACCTCGCCGAGATCGTGAAGGGCGGCAAGTTCCATCCGACCGTCCAGCGGCGGCTCGAGCAGGCCGAGCAGGGCGACGCCAACGGGCCCGACTCGCAGGACTGCGCCGCCGAGCGCCGCTACCGCGACGAGGTGCGCGGGGCGGTCACGCACACGATGGAGGCGCTGTCGCTCGACGCGTTCGTCTATCCGACGTGGAGCAATCCGCCGCGCCTCATCGGCGACCTGAACACGCCGGGCGGCGACAACAGCCAGTTCTTCTCGCCGACGACGGGCTTCCCGTCCGTGCAGGTGCCCATGGGCTACACGCGCGGCGGCCGGCTGCCGGCGGGGATGACGTTCTTCGGCAAGGCGTGGGACGAGGCGAACCTGATCGCCTTCGCCTATGCCTACGAGCAGCTGTCGCGCCATCGGCGTCCGCCCGTGAGCACGCCGCCGCTGCGCTAGGGGACCGTGATGCGCGTGATCGCCGTCGTCGCCTGCCTGGCCCTCGTGGCCGGCTGTTCGGGAACGCCTGCCGCCGACCAGGTGGACTGGTCCATCAACGGCGGGCCCGGCAACGCCCGGTATTCCGCCCTCACCCAGATCACGAAGGACAACGTCCGGCATCTGCAGGTGGCCTGGACCTACGAGAGCGGCGACCACTTCGCCGCGTCGGAGATGCAGAGCAACCCGGTGGTGGTGGACGGCCTGCTCTACGTGACGACGCCGACGATGCAGGTGGTCGCGCTCGACGCGGCGACGGGCCGTGAGGCGTGGAAGTACGACCCCAGCGGCGGCAGCGGCGCCCGCCAGCGCTTCCGTCATCGCGGCGTGGCCGTGCACGCCGACCGCGTGTTCGTCACGTACCGGAACTTCCTGATCGCGCTCGACCGGAAGACCGGCCAGCCGATTCCGGCGTTCGGCGTGGCCGGCCGCGTGGATCTGCGCGAGGGCCTCGGCAAGCCCGCCGAGTCGGTGACCATCAGCGCGAGCACGCCGGGCGTCGTCTTCGACGACCTGCTGATCCTGCCGAGCAGTGTCCCCGAGACGCTGCCGGGCACGCCCGGGCACATCCGGGCGTTCGACTGGAAGACCGGCGAGCAGCGGTGGATCTTCCACACCATTCCGCAGCCCGGCGAGCTGGGCTACGACAGCTGGCCGCCCGACGCCTACAAGCTGGCCGGGGGCGCGAACCCCTGGGCGGGGCTCACCGTGGATCCGGCGCTCGGGCTCGTGTTCGCGGCCACCGGCTCGGCGTCGTTCGACTTCTACGGAACGACACGCAAGGGCGACAACCTGTTCGCCGACTGCGTGCTGGCGCTGGATGCGCGCACGGGCAAGCTCGTGTGGCACTTCCAGGGCGTCCGGCACGACATCTGGGACTGGGACTTCCCGTCGCCGCCCACGCTCGTGACCGTCACTCGCGATGGCCGGGCGGTCGAGGCCGTGGCGCAGACGACGAAGTACGGGGATACGTTCGTGCTCGACCGGCGCACCGGCGAGTCGCTCTTCCCGATCGAGGACCGGCCCGTGCCCACCTCGGGCGTCGACGGCGAGTACCCGGCCGCGACCCAGCCGCGTCCGCTGAAGCCGCCGCCGTTCACGCGCCAGGGCCTCACCGAGGCCATGCTCACCACGCGCACCCCCGAAACGCACGCGGATGTCCTGGCGCGGTTCAGGAAGATGCGCTCCGGCATGTTCGAGCCGCCGTCGCTCGAGGGCACCATCGTCTTCCCGGGCTTCGACGGCGGTGCGGAATGGGGCGGCTCGGCCTTCGACCCGGCGAGCGGGCTCCTCTTCGTCAACGCGAACGAGATGCCGTGGGTCATCAGGCTCATCCCCAACGACGACACGTCGCTCTACACCTCGAAGTGCGCCACCTGCCACCGCGCCGACAGGCGAGGCACGCCGGCCGCTCCGTCGCTCGTGGACGTCGGCACGCGCCTGTCGCGCGACGAGATCATGGCCATCGTCCGCCAGGGCACGGGCCGCATGCCGGGCTTCCCGGACATGGGCGGACGGAACATCGGCGACGTGGCTGACTTCCTCATCACGGGCAAGGACAAGGCGGCCGACCCCGCGTTCAGGTCGGCTCCGGGGTACCTCAAGTACCGGAGCGACGGCGAGTCGATCTTCCTCGACCCGGACGGCTATCCGGCCGTCACGCCGCCATGGGGCACGCTGAACGCGATCGACTTGAACGAGGGCACCATCCGCTGGCGCATTCCGCTCGGTGAAGTGCCGGAACTGGCCGCCAAGGGGATGACCAACACGGGCAGCGACAACTACGGCGGGCCCATCGTGACCGCGAGCGGGATCCTGTTCATCGGTGCCACGAACTTCGACAGGAAGTTCCGCGCGTTCGACGCCGCCACCGGCGCGCTCCTGTGGGAGACGACGCTTCCGGCCGCTGGAAACGCCACGCCCTCCACCTACGTGCGGAATGGCAGGCAGTTCGTGGTCATCGCATGCGGCGGCGGCAAGAACGGCGCGCCCTCGGGCAGCAGCGTGGTGGCCTTCGCGCTGCCGTAGCGGTCGTCACCTCGCGATGGTCAGCGCCCTCGGCCCTTCCTGGCGACCGCCACCCGCGCGACCATGTCGAGCCCGTCCACACGCTCGGCCGCCAGCCGTGAGAGCACGGCGCGCTTGACGCGGTCCTGCGCATCGGCTGGCAGGGCCTCGAGCACGCCTCGATTGCTCGTGCCCAGGATCACGGGCCAGAAGGCCACGGGCGAGGCGAGCGGCATGCGCCACGATTCCTCGGTGACCACCGGCGCCGGCAGTCCAGCCTCGGCGTACAGCGCCTCGAGGGCCCCCGGCGGCGAGAGGCGGCTGGACGTGCTGATGTGGTCCAGCGCCGGCTGCTCGCGGTGGACCTCCTCCCAGAAGTAGTCCTCGCCTGGCGAGAGAACGACCTCGCTCCACGCGGTCGTGACCAGGGCGCCTCCCGGGGCCAGCCAGGACCACGCGCGCCGGAGCATCCCGGCCATGTCGTCGAGGAAGAAGAGGCCGAACACCGAGATCGCGGCGTCGAGGGACGCGGCTGGCAGGTCGAGCGTGACGACGTCGGCCACCTCGAACCGCGCGTGGGCCAGTCCCGCGGCCGCGGCCCTCGCACGGGCGATCTCGATGAGCGCCGGCGTGGCGTCCACGCCGAGCACCGAGCCCGTCGGGCCGGCGGCCTCGGCGGCGGGAATGGCCGACCCTCCGGTGCCGCAGAAGAGATCGACCACGCGTGCGCCCGGCGCCAGGCCGGCGAGGCGTACGGTGGCCCGGCCGAAGTGGTGCCAGAAGGGCAGGGCGTCGAAATGATCGGCGGCACTCGAGTAGGTGGTGACGACGTGTGAGAGATCGCGGGCCACGGCGTCGACATGATACGGCCTTCGCGATCCCGGGCCCCGCGTACGCTAAGCTCAGCGGGATTCCTCCCGCGGGCTCACCGATGCAGATTCACAATCGTGTCGTCGCGCGCTTCGCCGACGGTCGGATGGTGAAAGGCACCACCCAGGACTTCTCCGTCACGCGCGACTTCTTCCACGTGATCCCGACCGATCCGGGTGCGGCGCCCGTCAAGGTGGGCCTGCCGGCGCTGAAGGCCGTGTTCTTCGTGAAGGACCACACCGGGAACAAGGACTACAACGAGAAGAAGGCCTTCGACAAACTGGTGCCGGGCCGCAAGCTGCAGGTGGTGTTCAAGGACGGCGAGATGCTGGTCGGCTCGACCACGGCCTACGACGCCGCGCGCCCTGGGTTCTTCATGACGCCGGCCGATCCGATGTCGAACAACGATCGGATCTACGTGGTGGCCAAGGCCGTCCGTGCCGTGGCCTTCATCCAATAGCGCGCGCTGACCTACGCGCCGGGGGCCTTCACCGCCAGCGCCCCGGTGTAGATGGCCATCCCGACCACGGCATGGACGCCGTGGCGATCCAGCTCATCGATCTCGGCCTGGGTCGTGATGCCCCCGGCCGCGATCACCTGTCGGGTCGTGGCGCGTGCCACGGCGAGAATCGCGCCCAGATCCGTGCCCTGCATCAGGCCCTCGCGGTCCACGTGCGTGTAGAGGAACTGGCTGCAGCAGGACTCGAGCGTCCGCACCGCGTCCACGGCCGTGAGCGGCAGCGTGGTCTTCCACCCGTGGATCACGACCTGGCCGCCCCGGCTGTCGACGGCGCCGATGACGCGCGCGGCGCCGACCTCTCCCGTCAGGGCCTCGGCGAAGGCGAGATCGATGCAGTCGATGCCCGTGGCGCCCTGCCGGTACAGCGACGAGCCCACGATCACGTGCGTCGCGCCGGCCGCCAGGAGCTCCGCGGCGCGCCTGGTGGACCGGACGCCGCCGCCCACGCGGCACGGCAGCTTCGCCGCGACGTAGCGCACGAGCGGGTCGTTGTTCCCGGTCCCCATCGCGGCGTCGAGGTCGATGAGCTGCACGGCCGGGAACCCGTGGAAGCGCGCGATCCACCCGTCCACGTCGTGCGACTCGACGGCGAGCGTCTCGCCCTGCACGAGCTGCACGATGCGCCCACCCTTGAGGTCGATCGAGGGGATCAGCACGACGTCACCATCTCCAGGCCCGTCGGCGCCGCGGCGTCAGCCGTCACCACAGCCCGACTCTCCCCGTCACCGACTGAATGAGCGTCGCGGGATCGAAGCCCACGCCGCGCCGGAACACCGTCTGCACTTTGCGGATCTCGGCGATGTCCCGCGACGGATCGCCGTCGATCACGACCAGGTCGGCCTGCTTGCCGGTCGCGAGCGTGCCGATCCGGGCCTCCTGGCCCAGGTACCGCGCGCCGTTGCGGGTGCCGATGGCCAGGGCCTCGAGCGGCGAGAACCCGGCCTCCACGAGGAGCTCGAGCTGGCGGTGATCGGAGAAGCCCGGAATCACGCCGCCGCCGCCGGTGGGATCGGTGCCCGCGACGAGCAGCCCGCCGGCCAGGGCGAACTCGCGCTCGAGGGCCATCGCCTTCGGGAAGAGCCGCGGCATGACCGACGTGGTGTTCCGGGCCGCCCGCGCGCGGTTCTGTTCGTACTGCTCACGAAGCTCCGGCAGCAGCACCTCGATGCCGGGCGGCACCGGCCGCGACGGCATGCCGGCTTCGAACACCGTGAGGGTGGACGTGATGGCGACGCGGCGCTCGACGAGCGTCCGGATCAACGTCTGGAACGCGGTGCCTTTCGGATCGAGGTCCACGAGCGACTGCTGGCCGCGGCCCTGGCCCGGGCAGAGGTCCGGCTGCTTGTCCGCCACGAAGTCGGTGGCGGCCAGGAAGCCGTGCTCCAGGTTGTCGATGCCGAGCGCGGCGGCTTCCGCGTAGGTGACCGAGCACAGGTGCCCGGTGACCTTGAGCCCGCGCGCGTGGGCCTCCTTGATGGCGGTGCCGAGCGCCGCACGCGAGATCTGCATGTACGCCTTGACCGACGTCGCGCCCTCGTCGGCCCAGTAGGCCACGTGCTTCCGGGCGCGCTCCTCGGAGTCCACCGCCGTCATCTGGACGAACTGGTTCTCGCCGTTCACGTACGGCATGGTCGCGTCGATGGCCGGCCCGGCCGCCGTGCCGGCGTCCACGCGTCGCTTCAGGACGATGTCCATGAAGCCGTTCAGGTTGCCGCCGGTGCGCATGGTCGTCACGCCGCCGGCGAGATACAGGCGCGCGAAGCTCAGGCCGAGCTGCCCGTACACGCCGGGCCCGGTGGGGTAGTAGGTGTGCTCGTGGAGCATCACGAGCCCGGGGATCGCGCTCTTCCCCGTCAGGTCGATGACCTGCGCGCCGTCGGGCGGGGGCGTGGAGGCCGCCGGGCCCAGGGCCGTGATGAGCCCATCGCGCATCACCACGGTCTGGTCGTCGCGCGGAGGCGCGCCGGTGCCGTCGATCACACGGACGTGGGTCAGCGCCACGACCGGCGCGTCCACGGACACGAACTCGCGGATCGGCTCGCCGATCGGCAGCCGCTGCGCCAGGGGGCGCGCGCCGAGTGCCGCGGCGACGAGGGCCAGCGTCAGGAGGGCTCGGAGGGGGAGTCGCACGTCAGTCGTGCCGGTGCCCGTCGGGCAGTCCGAGCCTGGCGATGGTGTCGCCTTCGAAGTCCACTTCGATGATCACGGCCGGCTCGTCGCCCATCACCCAGGCGTCGTGGCCGGGCTCGATCGCGAGGGCCGCCGGCGCCTCGTACTCCGTGACGCAGCCGTCGGGGAAGTGGACGTGGATGCGGCCCCGGGCCAGGAAGCCCACGTGCCCGTGCATGCAGACGTCGGTGCCCGTCACCGGCTTCATGTGCGTCGCCCAGCGGAAGCCCGTCGGGTAGATGGCGCGCTTCACGCGCGCGGCGCCCGTCTTCACGATGTCGAGTTGCATGCCGCCAATCTGGCGCGAATCCGCGCCTGGCATGGGTGCCGTCAAGGGGTCGTGTGTGCTCACGGGATCCTCCGCAGACGACCGATTCTAGACCCGTTCGCCCGCCAGATCCCGGCCGCCCGCCGGTGGTAGCATGCAGCGCCTCGGCATCCCACGACGGCGCGTCTCACGCGGAGGTCCCATGGTTGCTCTGACGTCGCTCTGGCTGCCCGTGCTCCTGGCGGCCGTGCTGGTGTTCGTCGCCAGTTCGGTCATCCACATGGCGCTCGGGTACCACAACACCGATTACGGCAAGCTGCCGCGCGAGGACGACGTGATCGCGGCGCTCCGGCCGATGGGCATTCCCCCGGGGGACTACTTCCTGCCGCACTCCGGCGGCCCGGCCGGCATGAAAGACCCGGTGTTCCAGGAGAAGTGGACCAAGGGCCCGGTGGCGACGCTGACCGTGCTGCCACCCGGCGCGAACTTCATGGGCGCGCAGCTGGCGCAGTGGTTCGTGTACGCCGCCGCCATCGCGTTCTTCTCGGGCTACGTGGCCAGCCGCACCCTCGGCCCGGGCGCCCACTACCTGATCGTCTTCCGCGTGGTCGGCACGACCGCCTTCATGGGCTACACGCTGGGACTCTGGCAGATGTCCATCTGGTACAAGCGCTCCGTGTCCACCACGCTGAAGTCCACCGTCGACGGCCTGCTGTACGCCTGCCTCACCGCGGGCGCGTTCGGCTGGCTGTGGCCGTCGGCATGACGCCGCGGCCCGTGCACCGGCGCCTCACGGGGGGCGTCGCCGCCGTCGCGCTGTGCGCGGCGCTCGCGGCCGCCGGGACAGCCGCGCAGGATCGTGGCGCGGCGGACCACGTCGCCAAGGCGAAGGCCGCCGCCGGCGCCGACTTCGACCCGCTCTTCCAGCGGTTGTGCGTGCCCCCGGCCCCGCCCGCGCGCGCGGGCGCCGCGCCCCGGCCCGCCGGTCCGCCCCCGCGATCGAGCTGGCACGCCGATCCCGTGAAGGTGTTCGACAACCTCTACTTCGTCGGGCAGACCGAGTACTCGGCGTGGGCCGTGGTCACCTCGGCGGGCCTCATCGTCATCGACCCGATCTTCGACTACTCGGTGGCCGACGAGGTGGTCGGCGGCCTCGAGACGCTGGGCGCCGACCCGGCCGCCATCAAGTACGTGCTCGTCAGCCACGGGCACTCCGATCACGCCGGGGGCGCGGCGTTCCTCCAGGATCGCTACAAGGCGCGCGTCGTGCTCTCGGAGGACGACTGGGACCTGCTGGACCGCACGCGCGCCTCGTGGAAGAAGCCGCGTCGCGACATGGTGGTGGCCGACGGCGACACGCTGACCCTGGGCGACACCACGCTGACGCTCTACGAGACGCCCGGCCACACGCTGGGCACCCTCTCGACGATCATTCCGGTCCGGGACGGCGCCGCCCGGCACACCGCCGCCTACTGGGGCGGTACCGCGTTCAACTGGGTGGCCAACCGCGCCGGCTACATCACGCCCGAGCGGCCCGACGCCTTCTGGTTCACGCACTACATCGACTCGGCCCGGCGGTTCCGGGACATCGCCGCCCGGGCGGGCGCCGACGTACTGCTCTCGAACCACACGGCGTTCGACGGCTCGAAGACGAAGCTCCCGGCCATGGCGCGCCGTCAGCCTGGCGATCCTCACCCGTACGTGATCGGCGGCGACGCCGTGGCGCGCTATCTCACCGTCGCGGAGGAGTGCGCGCTGGCCGGCCGCGCGCGCGCCGGCGGCTGAGCCGGTGGCGGACCCGTCCGCCTATACTCACAGGGCCCGCGCCGTCCCGGGTTGGCCTGCGCCGTCAATTGAAGGAGTCCGTGCATGTGCGACGAGAACTTCGAACATGATCTCGAGAACTACGCCCGTTTCCCGCGACTGACCCGCCGCCAGTTCGGCGCGGCGTCGGTGGGCGCAGGCCTGATGCTCACGCTGCCGCGCGCGGCCGATGCCCAGGCTGTCACCGAGCAGGACGTCAACGTCACGACGCCCGACGGCACGGCCGACTGCTACTTCGTCCACCCCGCCAGCGGCGCGCACGCCGGCGTCATCGTGTGGCCGGACATCCTGGGGCTGCGCCCGGCCTTCCGGCAGATGGGCAAGCGGCTGGCCGAGTCCGGATACTCGGTGCTGGTCGTGAATCCGTTCTATCGCAAGGCCAAGGCGCCCGTGGTGCCGGCCGGCGCCAGCTTCGCGGACCAGAAGACACGCGACACCGTGATGCCCCTGGCGCAGAGCCTCAACCCCACCACACACATGACCGACGCACGGGCGTTCGTGGCCTGGCTGGACGGACAGGCGTCGGTCGACAGGAACCGGAAGATCGGGACGACCGGCTACTGCATGGGCGGGCCCATCGTGATGCGGACGGCGGCGGCCGTGTCGGACCGCGTCGGCGCCGGCGGGTCGTTCCACGGCGGGGGCCTCGTGACCAAGGACGCCGACAGCCCGCACCTGCTCGTGCCGAAGATGAAGGCGTCGTTCCTGTTCTGCGTGGCCGAGAACGACGACCAGCGCGACCCGACGGCCAAGGACGTGCTGAAGGAGACGTTCGCGAAGGCGAAGCTGCCGGCCGAGATCGAGGTCTACGCCGGCGCCGCGCACGGCTGGTGTCCGCCCGACTCGGCCGTCTACAACGAGAAGCAGGCCGAGCGCGCCTGGTCCCGGCTGCTCGTGCTCTTCAAGTCCGCGCTGGCCTGATCCGGCCGTGCCCCGGGAGGGGGCCCGCCCGCGGCGGGCGCCCCGCCGGGGGCGCTACAGGGCCTCCACGAACTCCGCTCGGAAGTATCCGAAGGCGTCGGTGGCCAGAGGGCCGGAACTGCAGATCAGACCGGACCGGGTCGAGGGCCACGCGGACGGCGAGGCGTGCCTATTCGCGGCGCGCTGCCGCCACCGACCCCGAGAAGTCGGTGGGGGCCGGCTCGCCGCGCCGCCTGGCGCGGGCGCGGGCGATCTCGTGGTTCATGTCGGCGGGCACGTACGACGTCGCCTTGCCCGCGCGCTCCGCCGCCGCCAGTTCGTCGCGGGCGACGTCGCCGCCGCCGATGGCCACCACCTCGTGGCTGACCGTCACCATCGCGGCTGAGGTCGGCGAGAGGCGCTGCTGGCCCTCGAGCAGCCCGCCCCACGTCTGGTCGCGGACGAAGAACACGCGGTCCACGCACGGGGACAGCGTCGCCTTGGTGTCCCGCGCCTGCGTGGACACGATGCCCATCGTCGCGAAGCCGAGGGCCCGTGCCAGTTCGTAGACGGCGCCAATCCCCTCCGCGGTGGCCCCGATGTTCACGAGCGTCGCCTTCGGGTCGTGCGCGGTCAGCACCGATCGCGCCGCGACCAGCATGAGCGCCGTGTTCTCGTACCCGGCGCCGGAGTAGCCCACGAACGTCAGCACCCGCCTGCCCTGCGCCGCGACGTAGGCGTCCACGTCGGCGAGCGTGGCCTCGCTCGCGGGCCCGGCGCCCGTGCACGTCACCGTCTGCGCCTGGACCGGCGCGACGACGAGGAGCGCGGCGATCGGCAGGAATCGCGGGACCACCCGAGGCGCACTCCGAGGCTGTCGCATGTCGCCCTCCGAAACTGGCTAGCCGGCCGACTCCCTTCTATATACTCGACTCAGGTCGAGGCCCTCCCGTGAATGGCTGCCTGGCGCGGAGATTCACTGGAGGCGTGGCGCTGGTGCTCGGGCTGGCGCTCACGTCTGGGGGCCCTTCCGCGTCTCGTACGGTCCAGGCGGATCCCCCCGTCGTCTACGCCGCCGTCGTCGACAGCATCATCCAGCCGGTGTCGGCCGAGTACATGACCGCGACGCTCGACCGCGCGGACGAGGCCGGCGCGGCCCTGGTCGTGTTCACGCTGCGCACACCGGGCGGCCTGGTGGACTCCACGCGCGCCATCATCACGCACATGGTGGCGGCGAAGACGCCCGTGGCCGTGTTCGTGGCGCCGTCCGGCGCGCGCGCGGCGTCGGCCGGGTTCATCCTGACCATCGCCGCCGACGTCGCCGCGATGGCTCCGGGTACGCACATCGGCGCGGCGCACCCCGTGGACGGCAGCGGCCAGAAGGTGGACGAGACCATGGCCGCCAAGATGACGGAGGACGTCTCCGCGTACGTCCGGACGCTGGCCACCCACCGCCATCGCAACGTGGCGCTCGCCGAGGAGGCGGTCACCAAGAGCCGGGCCTTCACCGAGGACGAGGCCCGGAGCGCGACGCCGCCGCTCGTCGATCTCGTGGCGCCGGACCTGCCCGACCTGCTCCGTCAGCTCGACGGACGGAGCATCACGCGTTTCGACGGCACGACCACGACCCTGCGCACCGCCGGCGCCACCGTCGTGGACATCGAGATGACCTGGCGGCAGCGCGTGCTGAGCGGCATCGCCAATCCGACGGTCGCCTACCTCCTGATGAGCCTCGGCACGCTGGCCCTCACCATCGAGCTGTGGAATCCCGGGGCGATCGTCCCCGGCATCGTCGGCGGCCTGTGCCTGCTGCTGGCCTTCTACGCCTTCTCGGTGCTGCCCGTGAACATCGCCGGCGTCCTGCTGCTCTTCTTCGGCCTGCTGCTGCTCGTCCTCGAGATCAAGGTCACGAGCTTCGGCCTGCTGACGGCGGGCGGCGTCCTCGCCCTGACGTTCGGCTCCATGATCCTCGTGGACTCGCCGCTGCCCGAGCTGCAGCTGCGCCTGAGCCTCGTGCTGCCGGTGGTGCTGACATTCACGACCTTCGCCGTGCTGATGGCGCGGCTGGCCCTGGCCTCGCAGCTCCGGCCGCCGGCGACCGGGTCGTCCGCCATGGTCGGCGAACCCGGCGTCGCGATCGAGGCCATCGACGGCGAGCGCGGCCTCGTCTCCACCCACGGCGAGATCTGGCGCGCCATCGCTCCGGAACCGATCCCGTCAGGCAGCCGCGTCCGCGTCACCCGCGTGGACGGCCTGCGTCTCCACGTCCGCAAGGACTGAGGGCCCGCCCATGCTCATATCCCCGCTGCTCGTGGTGCTCGTGTTCATCGCGCTCTACCTCGTCAATTCCATCAAGATCCTGGCGGAGTACGAGCGCGGCGTGATCTTCCGCCTGGGCAAGCTGCTGCCCACGCCCAAGGGTCCCGGCCTCGTCCTGGTGTTCGTGCCCATCGACCGCATGGTGCGCGTGGGGCTCCGGACGGTGGTGCTCGACGTGCCCCCGCAGGACGTCATCACGGGCGACAACGTGTCGGTGAAGGTCAACGCGGTCGTGTACTTCCGCGTGATGGATCCCGTGCGGGCGGTCGTGGAGGTGGAGAACTACCACTACGCCACGTCGCAGCTCTCGCAGACCACGCTCCGGAGCGTGCTCGGGCAGGTGAACCTGGACGACCTCCTGTCCAAGCGCGATCACCTGAACCAGGAGCTGCAGCAGATTCTCGACCAGCGCACCGACCCGTGGGGCGTCAAGGTGTCGGCCGTGGAAGTGAAGCACGTGGACCTGCCCGAGAACATGCAGCGCGCCATGGCGCGGCAGGCCGAGGCCGAGCGTGAGAAGCGCGCCAAGATCATCCACGCCGGCGGCGAACTCCAGGCGTCGCAGGAGCTGTCGCAGGCGGCCGCCGTGATCGCGGCCGAACCCGTGGCCCTGACCCTCCGCTACCTGCAGACGCTCACGGAGATCGCGGCCGAGAAGAACTCGACCATCATCTTCCCGCTGCCCATCGAGCTGCTGAACATGCTGCAGAAGGGCAAGGGCGACACCACGCTCTGACGGACGGGCGGCCGCGGCGCCCCGGCGCCGCGGCTACGCGCGGCGCTTCTGCATCACCACCTCGCGGCCGCCGTCGGCGAACTCCACGCGGTCCATGAGCTGGTTGATCAGGAACACGCCCCGGCCGGAGGGCTTGAGCAGGTTCGCCTCGTCCAGCGGATTCGGCACGCTCGAGTGATCGAACCCGGGGCCGGGATCGCGGACCACGATCACGAGCTCGCCCGCGGCGTCGGTGGTCACCACGCACTGGACCTGCTTGGTCGGATCGTTCTTGCAGCCGTGCCGGATCGCGTTGGCGAGCGCCTCGTCCAGCGCGAGCTCGACCGGCATCAGCTCCTCGTCGGTCCAGCCCTTGCCGTGCAGGAGCTGCCGCAGGCCTTCGCTCACGGCCGGGATCGACGCGGGGGTCGCGGGGATGACCAGGTTCAGCTCGCAGGTCGAGCAGAACGGCAGCAGTCCGGCAAGCTTCTCCACCTGGCCGAGGGATGCCTTGAGCTCCGCGACGAGCGTCGCCTGCGCCTCTTCGGCCCGGTCGCGCGCCGCGAGGGCGCCCGCGAGCTCGTCCAGGTTGCGCCGGAGCTCCAGCTGCGCTTCGACCTGGCGGCGCAGCGCGGCGAGGGCCCGGAGCTGGGGAGCGGACAGGCGCCGCGGCTTGACGTCGATCACGCACAGCGTCCCCAGCGCGTGGCCGTCGGGCGTCACGAGCGGCGCCCCCGCGTAGAAGCGGATGTTCGGCTCGCCCGTGACGAAGGGGTTGTGGCGGAAGCGATCGTCGCCGGCGGCGTCCGGCACCTGGAGGATGCCCTCCTGCCGGATGGCGTGCGTGCAGAAGGCCACGCTTCGCACCGTCTCGACGACGTCCAGGCCCACGCGCGACTTGAACCACTGCCGGTCCGTGTCGATGAGCGTGATGAGCGAGATGGGGGTCTCGCAGATCTGCGAGGCCAGCATCGTCAGATCGTCGAACCGCTGTTCCGGTTCCGTGTCGAGGATGCGATACCTTCGGAGGGCGGAGAGGCGCGCCTGTTCGTCGGTAGCCATGGCTGAGTCCCCGCCCGAAGGATACTGCCGACCGCGTCCGCGGTCGCGACGACGGTCCCAGGCACGACGTGTCCCCCCGTCGTCCAGGACACGTGCCGACGGTGGCCCGGCCCCGGGAGGTGGCGTCCGGGGGCGGCATCGGGGAGACTCGGAGAGATGAGCGATCCCATCGAGGACTACGCCCTGATCGGCGACTGCGAAACGGCCGCGCTGGTGTCCCTGAAGGGCTCCGTGGACTGGCTCTGCTGGCCGCGGTTCGACTCGGGCGCCTGCTTCGCCGCACTCGTCGGGACGCCCGAGAACGGGCGCTGGCTGATCGAGCCGGTGGCCGAGGCCACGCGCGTGACCCGCCGGTACGTGGATCGCACGCTGGTGCTCGAGCGGCGGATCGAGACCGCCGACGGCATCGTGACGGTGGTGGACTTCATGCCGCGCCGCGGCGCGACGTCCGACCTGGTCAGGCTGGTGCGCGGCGAGCGCGGCCGCGTGCGGATGCGGACGGAACTGGTCCTGCGCTTCGACTACGGCAGCGCCGTGCCCTGGGTCAGCCACCTGCCCGACGGCACGTTCCGCGCCATCGCGGGCCCGGACATGGTGCTGCTGCACACACCGGTGCCACTGACCGGCGAGGCCCTGAAGCACACGGGCGAGTTCGACGTGGCGGCGGGCGAGACGGTGCCCTTCGTGCTCACCTACGGACCCTCGCACGCGGAACCGCCCCAGGCGGTGGAGCCCGAGACGGCGCTCGCGCACACGATCGAGTTCTGGCACGACTGGGCGTCGCACTGCCGGTTCAAGGGCGAGTGGGGCGACACCGTGCTCCGGTCGCTCATCACGCTCAAGGCGCTCACCTACGCCCCGACGGGCGGCATCGTGGCGGCCCCGACGACCTCGCTGCCCGAACAGGCCGGCGGCATCCGCAACTGGGACTACCGGTACTGCTGGCTGCGCGACGCGACGCTCACGCTATTGGCGCTCATGAACGCCGGCTACTACGAGGAGGCCCTGGGCTGGCGGGCCTGGCTGCTGCGCGCGGCCGCGGGCGCGCCCTCGCAGCTCCAGATCATGTACGGCCTGGCCGGCGAGCGGCGGCTCGCGGAATACGACGTGCCCTGGCTGTCGGGCTACGACGGCGCCCTGCCGGTGCGCGTGGGCAACGCGGCGCACGATCAGCTGCAGCTCGACGTGTACGGCGAGGTGATGGACGCCCTGCACCAGGGGCGGATCGGAGGGCTGGATGCGGACCACGAAGCCTGGGCGTTCCAGCGCGCCATGCTCGAGCACCTGTTGACGGTGTGGCGCGAGCCCGACGAGGGCATCTGGGAAGTGCGGGGACCGCGGCGCCACTTCACCTATTCGAAGGTGATGGCCTGGGTGGCCTTCGACCGTGGCATCCGCGCGGCCGAGGAGCACGACCTGGAGGCGCCGGTGGACGCCTGGCGGGCCGCGCGCCAGGCCATCCACGACGAGGTCTGCGCGCGCGGGTTCGACCGCGACCTCGGCAGCTTCGTCCAGGCCTACGACACGCAGGCGCTCGACGCCAGCCTGCTGCTGATTCCCACGGTCGGCTTCCTGCGTCCGGAGGATCCCCGCGTCGCCGGCACCATCGCCGCCGTGGAGCGGCACCTCCTGGTCGACGGTCTCGTGCGCCGCTACGACACCTCGACCGGGCACGACGGCCTGCCGCCGGGCGAGGGCGCGTTTCTGGCGTGCAGCTTCTGGCTGGCCGACGCCTACGTCATGGTCGGACGCCGGCGCGAGGCGCGCGCCCTCTTCGAGCGCCTCCTGGCGCTCCAGAACGACGTCGGCCTGCTGCCCGAGGAGTACGACCCGGTGGCGCGCCGCATGCTCGGCAATTTCCCGCAGGCGTTCTCGCACATCGCCCTCGTCAACACCGCGCACAACCTGTCGCGCACCGCCAGGCCGGCCGAGCAGCGCGCGGCCTCGTGACGGAGCCGCGTCGCCGGCCCGTCCGTGTCCGCGCGGCCCCGCGGCGGCCTGGCCCGGGATTTGAAGCCAGGACCTCCCAAAGGAGGGTCCGATGGCTTCAGCGAAACCCGGCGATCTCGTCGCCGTCCACTACACCGGCCGCCTCGACGACGGCTCGGTCTTCGCGACCACGCGCAACCGGCGGCCCCTGGAGGTCACACTCGGTCACGGCCGTGTGATTGCCGGCGTCGAGGAGGCGCTGGTTGGCATGGAACCCGGCCAACACCAGGACGACGTCGTGGTGGACGCCGGCAAGGCCTACGGGCCGTATCGCCCGGAGCTCACCGTGGCCGTGAGCCGCGACGAGCTGCCGGACGACGTCGATCCGCGCGTGGGCGACGAGCTCCTCGCGGCGTCTCCCGAAGGCGAACAGGTGGCCGTGACGGTCATCGACGTGTCCACGTCGGCCGTCGTGCTCGACCTCAATCACCGCCTCGCCGGCAAGACGCTGCACTTCGATCTCGAGCTCGTGGCCATCCGGGAGACGCCGGCGCCGTTGTAGGTCTTACAAGCGGGTGAGCACGGGTGACAGGCCGATCCGCTCCGCAGGGACCGGTACGCCCCCGCTCGTGGCGGCGGCCGGTGCGGTGTTTGCAGGTCAGATCGTCAGGAAGGAGGTCGATGTGACATACGAGCGTTCCATCATCCGATCGGCCCTGGCCGCGGCGGCGTGCGCGGTGCTCCTGACGACGGGCGTCGTCGCGGCACAGACGCCGTCGACCACGCGGGCCGAGTTCACGTTCAAGACGGCCGTCATGCTCAACATGAGCGGCTACACGCTGCCGGCGGGCGAGTACACGCTGGAGCGCGTGCCGGACACCGGCACGATCTTCCGGCTGCACCGCGGCGCGGTCACCGAGGCCAAGGCACCGCTGGCCGTGATCGACACCTGGAACACGCGCTGGCCCGTGGCCCAGACCGGCGAGCCCGCGCCGGCCGACACCGAGGCCCTGGTGACGATCCGCACGCCGATGCACGGCGAGTCTGTGCGATCGCTCGAGGGATTCACGGTCCAGGGCGACTACTACAAGATCCGCGACGTGCTGGCCGTGGACCTCGACGCGCTGACGAACTGACCGCGCCGTCCGCCCGTCACGCGCCATCCCGAAAGGAGGATCGACATCGTGATCAGGACCATCTCGCAACAGGAGCTCGTCGAACGGCTGGAAGGCGAGCAGCCCCGGAACGATCAGCGCTCCGGCGGCTACGCCCTGGTGAACGTGCTCGACCACGACGCGTTCGCCAAGGCCCACATTCCCGGCTCCGTCAACATCCCCGCGGGGCACGAGGAGGCGTTCAAGGAACGTTACGACACGTCGAAGGAGATCATCCTGTACTGCTCCTCGGCCAGCTGTCCGGCATCGCCGCGGGTGGCGCGGGTGCTCGAGGCGCAGGGGTTCGGGCACGTCGAGCACTACCGGGCCGGCCTCGAGGGCTGGGCGGAGTCCGGCTACGCCCTGGAGTCCGGAACCGCCTGACGGCCGGCGGCGTCGGGTCCTCGGGGCGCCTGCTCCTGGCCCGGCGCACGGGGCGCGGACGGCGTTCGACCGTCCGCGCCCGGCGGGCGCCGCCGATCCGTCCGCTCGCCGCGAGTGCGGTGCAGCCGGCGCTCGAGCGGGCGCGCCGCCATCAGGATCGCCGCGGTCAGCGCCAGCGCGACGCTCGACAGCCGGAACGCGCCCAGCCCGAATCCCACCCCGAGGGCCGCGGCCACCCAGATCGACGCGGCCGTGGTCAGCCCCTCCACCGACGACCGATCCTCGCGCCGCAGGATCACGCCGGCGCCGAGGAAGCCGACACCCGTGACCACCGCCTGCACGACCCTGAGCGGATCGCTCACCGGATCCTGCACCGAGGTCCCGAGCATCGTGAGGAAGCCGGAGGCGAGGCTGACCAGCATGAGCGTGCGCAGGCCGGCCGGCTTCCGGTGCACTTCCCGGTCCAGCCCCAGCACGGCGCCAGCCAGCAGCGCTGCCAGCAGGCGCGCCAGAACCGTGGATACGTCGAAGGTCAGGAAGACGGGTTCCATCGCGGGCGTGGCTCGGTGGCACCCGCCGTCAGGACTGCGCCTCGTACCGATGGAGCCGGTTGTAGAGCGTCTTCAGGCTGATGCCCAGGATCGCCGCCGCTTCCACCTTGTTCCCCTGCTGCCGGCGCAGCGTGGCCGTGATCAACCGGTGCTCGGCGTCTCGAAGCGACGTGCCCACGGGGATGGAGACCACCTCCGCGCCGTCCGCGCCGGGCGCGCGCTCGGCCGGCCGGCCGCCGGCCCCCGCGCACACGTCCTCGGGCAGCGCGTCCACGTCGATCACGTCGTCGGCCAGGACCGCCGCCGACCGCACGGCGTTCCTGAGCTCGCGCACGTTGCCCGGCCACCGGTAGGCCTGCAGCCGCGCGAGCGCCTCCGGCGTGAGGACCCTGGCGCGATCGGGGGAGAGCTCCGCGAGGAAGTGGCGCGCGAGCGGCTCGATGTCTTCCCGGCGTTCGCGAAGCGGCGGCACGCGCAGCTCGAACACCCGCAGCCGATAGTAGAGGTCCGCGCGCAGCGCGCCGCCGTGGAGGGCGTCGTCCACCGGGCGGTTCGTCGACGCGATGATCCGGACGTCGACCGACACGGGCGCCTCGCCGCCCACGCGGGTGAAGGTACCGGTCTCCAGCACGCGGAGCAGCTTGGCCTGCAGGCCCGGCGGCATCTCGGTCACCTCGTCGAGGAAGAGCGTGCCGCCGCTGGCGCGCTCGAAGCACCCGCGATGCCGTCGATCGGCGCCGGTGAAGCTCCCACGCTCGTGGCCGAAGAGCTCGCTCTCCATGAGATGCGGCGAGATGGCGGCGCAGTTCACGGGCAGGAACGCGCCGGGCCGCTCGGCGCTCAGTTCGTGAATCGAGCGGGCGACCACGTCCTTCCCGCTGCCGCTCTCGCCCGTCACCAGCACGCTCGCGTCGGTCGGCGCGAGCCTGGCGATCACGCGGCACAGGCGCCGGATCGGCCGGGAGCGGCCGATGATGTCCGGGCCCCGGCCCGCGTGGGCCTCGAGGGGATGGAGATCTGAAGTCCTGTCGACGTCCCGGTCGATCGACCGGCCATCAGCGAGGGCACCGTGCATCGTGTGTCCTCCTGTTCGTCCGACGCGGCGTGCGTCGAGGGCAGCCGTGCGCGTTCCGCGACCTGGAACCAGCGTACCGGCTCACGCGGGCGCGATGCAAAGTCAGCGGTAGGGTCTGGCTCGCCGCGCTCACGGCAGCCGCCATTTCCACGTGCCCGTCGATCCCGCCGGTGTTCCCGCCCCCTGCGACGGGTGTAGGCTACCGGCGCCATGGCCCTCGCCGACTCCCGCCGCCGGTTCCTCGCGTACTGCTCCAGTGCGGGCCTCGCCTCCACGCTGCTGCCGGGCGTGCTGTGGGAGAAGCTCCTGGCCGGCACCGGCGGGCAGGCGCCGGCGCCGGAGGCGCTCACGCCGGAGATGCTCGCGTCGGCGCTCGCGGTCGCGGGCCTCGAGTACGGCGAGGACGAGCGCCGTCAGATGCTCCGCGGCGTGCAGGGCAGCCTGCGCCGCTACGTGGAGCGGCGCGACGTCGCCATCGATCCCGACGTGGCGCCGCCCCTGCACTTCAGCCCGCTCGTGCCGGGCATGCGCGTGGACCGGACGTCCCGGCCCTTCCGTGCGTCGCCCGTGACGGACCTGGCCCGGCCGCGACGCCTCGACGACCTCGCGTTCTGGCCGGTGCTGCACCTGGCGCACCTCGTCCGCACGCGCCAGGTGACGTCGGTCGAGCTCACCGAGCTGTTCCTGGCGAGGCTCGCCGCCCACGGCCCCGCGCTCAACTGCGTGATCACGCTCACGGCCGATCTCGCGCGCGCCCAGGCCCGGCAGGCCGACCGCGAGCTGGCCGACGGGCGGGACCGCGGACCGCTGCACGGTATCCCGTGGGGCTGCAAGGACATCCTGGCCGTGCCGGGCTACCCGACGACGTGGGGATCCAACGCCTTCAGGACGCGCGTGATCGACACCGAGGCCGCTGTCGCCGCGCGGCTGCGCGAGGCCGGGGCGGTCCTGGTCGCAAAGCTCTCGACCGGGGAGATGGCGTCGGGCGAGTACTGGTTCGGAGGACGCACCAACAACCCCTGGGACCTGAGCGAGGGCGCGAGCGGCTCGTCGTGCGGTCCGGCCGCGGCCACGGCCGCGGGGCTCGTGGCGTTCTCGATCGGCACCGACACGGGCGGATCCATCCTGTTCCCGGCCACGCGCTGCGGTGCCACGGGCCTGCGGCCGACCTTCGGCCGCGTGAGCCGCTTCGGGTGCATGTCGCTGCAGTGGAGCCGCGACCGTATCGGCCCGATCTGCCGCACGGCCGAGGACTGCGCGCTGGTGTTCCGCGCAATCGCCGGGCCCGACGATCGTGACGGCTCGGTGCAGGACGTGCCCGTGCACTGGGACGCGTCGATGGACGTCCGGACGCTCAGCGTGGGCTACCTCGAGCCGACCGGCGCCGACGAGGGCCGCACGGCCGAGTGGACGGCCAACGATCACGCGACGCTCGACCGGCTCCGGGCGCTTGGCGTGCGGCTGGAGCCGTTCGTGCTCCCGCCCATGCGCAGCGCGCTGGCGGGTGCCGGCGTGGGCGCCGAGGCGAGCGCCTACTTCGAGGACGTGCTGCAGTCGGGCGCCGACCGGGACTTCACCAATCCCACCCGCGCGAACGGCTTCCGCCAGGGACGCCTCGTGCCGGCCGTGGAGTATCTGCAGGCGCAGCGCATCCGCGCGATGGTCATGCGCCAGCACTTCGCCACCGTCGGCCGGTTCGACGTCTACCTCGCGCCGTCGAACAACCCGCCGCTGAACCCGCCGGGGGGATCGGGCGGCGGCGTCGTGCCCGACAGCCCCCGCAACCTGACCCGCGACCACCACGACGTGTCGAACCTGTGCGGGCTGCCGGCACTCTCGGTGCCGAACGGCGTCTACGGGCCGGGCCGCCCGACGAGCCTCACCTTTCACGGACGGCCGTTCGGGGAAGCCGCGGTCATCGCCCTGGCGCACGCCTGGCAGCGTGCCACCGACTGGCACCTGCGGCCCCCGCCACCCTTCGCCTGACGGGACGCGAGCGGCCGCTCGCCGCCGGCCGGGTTGCCCGCGTCCGCCGGCTCGGCTACAGTCCGAGCGCCATGCCTGCCGGGTCGCTGGAGCGCCGCCATGACAGGACACCGCGGCCGGCCGCGGCGGTGCCGCGCGGCCCGGTCGGCCAGGGGTCGCGCTGATCGTGGAGGCCCGGACGCCAGCCGAGGGCGCTGACCTCCAGGCGCAGTTCATCGCGTCGCGCGCCGCGAGCCTCGCGCTGCTGAACGGCTCCGTCTTCCACTTCGGGCTCTCGGCCAGCCTGATCCTGTCCTTCAGCCTCTGGGACTGGTACGTGGACCCGGCCGCCTGGAGCACGGCGCTCGGTTTTCGCGTGGCCGCGGCCGCCGTGATCGTCTCGACGGGACTCCTGCAGCGGGCGACGGGCACCGTGCGGTGGGCGCCCGTGATCGCGAAGGTCCGCTTCTGGGCCGCCGTGCTCGCCGTCGCCGCCGTGAACGCGGTGGTGCGCGAGGGCTACACGATCGGGCTGGCGGGGCTCGTCGCGGCGTTCCTGGGCGGGCCCTACATCGTGCTCGATCGCCGCGACTACCTGGTGACCACGCTCGTGCCGCTGACTGGCGCCGGCCTCGGGATGATGGCGGCGGGCGCCGATCGCTTCACGGTGACCAACGCCACGGTGTTCCTGGCGCTGACGATCGTCGTGGGCCTGATGCTCGCCCGCGTGTTCGAGGCCACGAACCGGCGAGCGTTCGTGGCCGAGCAGGCGCTCATGCGCGAGGCCCGGACCGACGCCCTCACCGGGCTGCCCAACCGCCGCGCCACCGAGGAATTCGCCGTGCGCGAACTGGCGCGGCAGTCGCGCACGGGCCGCCCGACGGCCTTCGTGCTGTGCGACGTGGACCACTTCAAGCGCGTGAACGACGAGCGCGGCCACGACAGCGGCGACCGGACCATCCGCGCCGTCGGCGAGTTGCTGGCGACGGTCGTGCGGACCACCGACCGGGTGGGCCGCTGGGGCGGCGAGGAGTTCCTGATCGTGCTGCCCGAGACGACGATCGCCGATGCCGTGGTCCTGGCGGAACGGATGCGTTCGCGGGTGGAGGGCGCCGCTTTGGCGTCGGGGCCCGAGGGCTCGATCACCCTGAGCGCCGGCGTGGCCGCGATGGCGTCATTCACCGGGGAGCCGGACGCCCGCCTGGCCGTGGCCCTGAAGGCCGCCGATGCGGCCCTCTACCGGGCCAAGGCCGAGGGCCGGAACCGCGTGGTCGTCGCGGGCGACGCCGGCCCGGCGGCGTCCGAGCCCACGGGGTGAGGCGCCTTCCACCGGTCCGAAGTCAGTACTAGCCGCGCCACCCCCCACCGGCCATCCTCAACGGCGTCCCCGAGGACGCGCGCCGCCCCATGAGGCCTTCCGCCGGCCGCCGGCGCCTGTTACGGAGGAGACCCGTCGTCTGTCGAGGAGGAGGGCTGTCATGCCGCGTCTGTCGACGCTCGTTCTGACCGCGTTCGTGTCGGTGCCGTCCCTCGGCGCCCAGGTGCCGTCGACGGCGCCGCAGGAGACCCACACGCACGACCCGGCGGCGCCCCGGCTGGGCGCCGTCCACTTCACGACCTCGTGCGAACCCGCCGTCCAGGCGGACTTCGATCGCGGCATCGCGCTCCTGCACTCCTTCTGGTTCTCGGGATCGGTCGCGGCCTTCGAGGGCGTGCTCCAGCGCGATCCGGGCTGCGCCATGGCGCACTGGGGCATCGCCATGAGCTGGTGGAGCAATCCGTTCGGCGGATTCCGGACGCCGAAGGCGCTCGCCGAAGGGCTCGCCGCGGTGGAGGCCGGCCTGGCCCTGACGACGGGGACGCCGCGCGAGCGCGCCTACCTCGACGCCGCCGCCCAACTCTTCCGCGACACGGCCACGCGCGACCAGCGTACCCGGACGGTGGCCTACGAGCACGCGATGGCCGCGCTGACCGCCGCGCACCCCGATGACGTGGAGGGGCGGATCTTCTACGCGCTGGCGCTGGCGCAGACGGCGCCGCCCACCGACAAGTCGTATGCGAACCAGCTCGAGGCGGCGTCGATTCTCGAAGAGGAGTTCGCGCGGCAGCCCGAGCACCCCGGCCTGGCGCACTACATCATCCACGCCTTCGACGTGCCGCCTCTGGCCTCGCGCGGCCTGAACGCCGCGCGCCGCTACGCCGCCATCGCGCCGGACGCGCCGCACGCCCTCCACATGCCCTCGCACACGTTCACGCGTCTGGGGCTCTGGCAGGACTCGATCGACACGAACCTGAAGTCGGCCGAGGCGGCGCATCGTGACCACGGCGCGGCGTCCGAGGAGCTGCACGCGCTCGATTACCAGGTGTACGCCTTCCTCCAGACCGGACAGGATCGCGCGGCGCGCGCCGTGCTCGACCGCGTGCCCGCGCTCGTCGCCGCGGTGCCCAACGGCGGCGCCGGAAACGCCGCGCCGCCCACGGCCGGCTACTATGCGGCGGCCGCCCTGCCGGCCCGCTATGCACTCGAGCGCGCCGCGTGGGACGACGCGTCCGCGCTCGTGCCGCCGGGGACGCCCGTGCCGTGGGCCGAGGCCGTGACGCACTTCGCCCGGGCGCTGGGCGCCGCGCGCAGCGGACGGGTCGAGTTCGCCCGCCAGGAGGTGGCGCGGCTCGCCGCGTTGAGCCGGACCCTGGCCGAGGCGAAGGACGCCTACTGGGCCGAGCAGGTCGAGATCGAACGACTGGGCGCCGCTGCGTGGACGACGCTGGCCGAGGGACGGTCCGAGGACGCGCTCACCCTCATGCGCGAAGCCGTGACGCGCGAGGACGCCACGGAGAAGGCCGCGGTCACGCCCGGCCCGATCAAGCCGGCGCGGGAGCTGCTTGGCGAGATGCTGCTGGAGCTGAAGCGTCCCGTGGAGGCGCTCGCGGCCTTCGAGGCCACGCTGACGAAGGAGCCGAACCGGTTCCGGGCCGAGTACGGCGCCGCGCGTGCCGCCCAGGCGGCGGGCCGCCGGCAGACGGCCGTCGCGCACTATGCGCAGCTCCTCCAGATCTGCCGTCGCGCCGATACGCCCGCGCGGCCGGAGCTGGTCGAGGCGGCCGCCGCCACGCGCTGAACGCACGGGCGTCGGACCTCTCGCGTCTCAGTCGTTGGTCAGCGCGTGCGGCGCGCCGCGACTCAGCTCCGGGCGGCGGCGGAGGACCACCGTCGAGGTCCGCTCGACCGTGGCGGACATCGCCGCCGTCCATCGGGCGGCGCCCTCGTCGCCGATCGCGGCGGCGAGTTCGCCCTCCCACAGATTCCGGTCCTGCCACCCCCGGAAGAAGCGGGCGGCCCCGAAGGTCCCGCCCTCGCCATCGACGACCTGCCAGCGCACCTCCGCCACGGCGTTGGCCCGCCGGCGCGCGTCGCGAAGTTCGCGGACGAGGGCCAGGTGCTGGCGCTCCATGCCAGGCTTGATGGTGGTCCGTCGCACGCGCATGTACGGCCACGGCTTCCGCGACGGGGAGGGGTACCAGTTGTTGAGCCCGCCGAGGACGCGATCCACCTCGGTCGCCACGGAGGCGCTCGCCGCCGACAGGGCCGCGCTCAGTCGCCGGGCCTCCTGCGCGCCGTACGCGCGCGTCAGCGTCGCGAGGCTCCGGGTCTCGGCGTCCTCGTCCAGGTCGTGCCACGCCTTGAAGGGCCGCACCGTCACGAAGGTCGGCACCTGACCGCCGTCCGCGACCACGTAGACGTCGGTCAGGCCGTCGATGCCGAACCGGGCCTCGGCGGACCGGAGCTTCGTGTAGTAGTCGGCGACCACGGCGTCCTGTCCGGGCTGCATCACGCGCACCGTGACCTGCAGGAAGAGGAACGGGGGGTCGTTGGCCTCGGGCCCGGCCGACAGATCGGCCGCGAGCACGCCGGCGATCGGCAGGACCGCGACGATGGCGATCCGCATCGCCCGCGCGATCCATCGGTTCACGTCACGAGCACTCATCGCATACCTCCTCGGGGGTGAACGGCACGGCGCCCGGGATGGGACACGCCGCGCCCTGCGCCAGGCGTCGCCGGAGCCGCTCGCGGCTCTCGGGCGACAGCCGGTGATCGGGATGCTCCACGTCGGCGACCGTGCACGCGGCCAGCGCGCGCCGCATCAGGCCGGCCCGATCGTGGGACTTGAGGCCCAGCACGAAATGCCCGACCTCGTGCGCCGCGGCGTAGCCCAGCCCGCGGCGCGCGAGCTCGTCGTAGCCGGCGAACTCGAGCCCATCGAGCCGCGTCATGCCGTGGAAGATCACGCGGAAGTGCCGATCGCGCTCGCGCCGGGCCCACTCGCGGACGGCTGCCAGGGACACCAGGACGTCGGGCCGGGGGACGTCGCCCATGAAGCGGACCATGCCCAGCGTGGGTTCGGCCTGGCGGGCCAGGTCGCCCAGCGGCCCGGTCACGATGCGCAGCCAGAAGGCCGTGGTGCGATCCACGTGCCCCGGGGGCGCCTCGGGCAGCCACGCGATGGTCAGCCCTTCGCTTCGCCAGACCGTGGCCACCGTCGACTCGACGACGGGCCGGAGTTCCTCGGGGACGCCGGGCTCCAGCACCAGACGGATCCGCAGGGACGGCCGGGGCAGGACGGCGCACACCCGGGCGGCCGGAGGAGTCGGCGCCGGGGAGGCGTCCCCGAGGGCCACCGCGACGACCGCGAGCCCGGGAGCGATCGCGAGCAGGCGGATGAGGCGTCGGGTCATGACCGTCCGAGCGTCTCTCGCCCCGCCGGTCCGAGTCTTTGCGAACTCCTTGGGTTTCTCTTGGTTCCGGCGCCGAATCCGCTTGTCCGCCGCCGGGCAGCTGCTGCAGGATGGCCGGGTTCCCATGCCGGACTATGCGTTCCAGCTGAACGGTCGCGCCGCCTCGGTCGAGAGCTGGGATCCCGACCAGCCGCTGCTCTACGTGCTGCGCGGGCCGCTCGGGCTGCACGGACCGAAGTTCGGCTGCGGCCTGGGGCAGTGCGGTGCGTGCACGGTGCTCGTGGACGGACGCGCGGAGCGCTCGTGCATGCTGCCGGTGAGCCGCGCCGCGGGCCGCGCGATCACGACCGTTGAAGGCCTGGGATCGCCCGAGCGGCTGCACGCCGTGCAGGCCGCGTTCGTCGCCGAACAGGCGGCGCAGTGCGGCTACTGCACGAGCGGCATGATCATGACGGCCACCGCGTTCCTCGAGCGGACGCCTCGGCCAACCGTCGAGCAGATCAAGGACGCGCTCGCCGGCAACCTGTGCCGGTGCGGCACGCATACGCGGATCGTCCGCGCGGTCCAGCGCGTGGCCAGACGCTGATGGCATCGCCGATCTCGTTCAGCCGGCGTGAGCTGCTGAGGGCCGGCGGATGCCTGGTGGTGAGCTTTGCCTGGGGCGGCGCCGGCGCTCGCCTGGGCGCGCAGCCGGGGCCGGACGTCGCGCCGCGCTCGCTCGATCCCGACGCGCTCGACAGCTATCTCGCCATTCACGCCGACGGCGCCGTGACGCTCTACACGAGCAAGGTGGACGTCGGCACGGGCCTCAGGATGGCGCTGGCCCAGGTGGCGGCGGAGGAGCTGGGCGTCGTCCCGGAACGCATCACCGTCGTCGAAGGCGACACGGGCGAGTGTCCGAATCACGGCGGCACCGGCGGGAGCACCGGGCTCACCCGCGGCGGCGCCGACATCCGGCGCGCGGCGGCGACGGCCAGGCGCGCCCTGCTCGATCTCGGATCGCAGCGTCTGGGCCGGCCGGCCGCCGAGCTGACCGTGGCCGACGGGCGTGTGCACCCGCGGACCGGCGGCGCCGGCGTGGCCATCGGTGCACTGGTAGGCGGCCGACGGCTGTCGATGGCCGTGGACGAGGCGCCGGACGTCGCGGCACCCGCCAGCTACACGGTGGTGGGCCGGCCGCTGCTGCGTCCGGATGTTCCAGGGAAAGTGTCGGGCCGCTACCCCTACGTCCAGGACTTCACGTTGCCGGGCATGTGGCACGCGCGCGTGGTACGGCCGCCCGCGCTCGGCGCCCGGCTGCTCTCGGTGGACGACGCGTCGTTGAACGGCATTCCCGGCGCTCGGCTGGTCCGCGTGAACAGCTTCCTCGCCGTGGCCGCGCGTGACGAATGGGCGGCCGTGCGCGGCGCCGGCGCGCTTCGCGCGATCTGGAGCGACTGGGAGGGCCTGCCCGGCAGCGACGGCCTGGCCGACTACGTCCGCTCGGCCGAGGTCGCACGCACGCAGGACGTGGTCGCCCGGGGCGGCGATCCGGCCGCCGCGTTCGCCGCGGCCGCGACGAGGCTCACGGCCACGTACTTCTGGCCGTTCCAGAGCCACGCGTCGCTCGGCCCCTCGTGCGCCGTGGCCGACGTCAAAGCCGATGGCAGCGCCACAGTGTGGTCCGCCACGCAGGGCAGCTACGGGCTGCGCGACAGCCTGGCGCGCACCTTCGGTCTGGCTCGCGACAAGGTCCGGATGGTGTTCATGGAAGGCGCCGGGTCCTACGGCACCAACGGCACGGACCACGTGGCGGCCGACGCCGTGCTCGTCTCCAAGACGCTCGGGGCGCCGGTCCGCGTGCAGTGGATGCGCGCCGACGAGACGGCGTGGGATCCGAAGGGACCGCAGCAGCTGCTGGACATCCGCGCGGGGCTGGACGGCTCGGGCCGCATCGTGGCGTGGCGGACCGACATGCGCGTGCCGGACGGCGGTGGCGGCTCGCGCGCGCTCCACGCCGCGGACTTCGCCGGCATCACGCAGGATCACGGACAAGGGTCGGGCGACATCACGCAGAACGGCGATCCGCCGTACCAGGCCGACCACGTCCGCGTCGTCGCGCACCTCCTGAAGCACACGCCGCTGCAGCTCTCCAATTTGCGGGCGCCAGGCAAGATCGCCAACGTGTTCGCGGTGGAGGGCATGACCGACGAACTGGCGGCCGCGGCGGGCGTGGACGCGGTGGCCTTCCGCCGCGCCAGGCTGACCGACCCGCGCGCCCTCGAGGCGATCGACAAGGCGGCCGAGGCCTTCGGGTGGACGGCGCGGCCCTCGCCGAACCCCGACCCGCGGGACGGCGGGTGGCTCGTCGGACGCGGCTTCGCGTACTGCCGCTACAAGCAGGCCGAGAACTACGTCGCGATCGCCATGGAGGTGGCCGTCCACCCCGTGACCGGGGTCGTGCGCGTCCGGCGGATCGCGTGCGCCCACGACTGCGGGCTCGTGGTGAATCCGGACGGCCTGCGCAACCAGGTCGAAGGCTGCATCGTGCAGACGCTCAGCCGCGCTTTGCACGAGGAAGTCACGTTCGATCGCTCGCGCGTCACCAGCGTGGACTGGGCGACGTACCCGATCCTGCGCTTTCCCGAGGCGCCGGAGGTCACGGTCGTCCTCGTGAACCGGCCCGACCAGCCGCTGCTCGGCGCCGGGGAGGCCGCGACGGCCCCGGTGGCGGCCGCCGTCGGCAACGCGATCTTCGACGCGACCGGCCTCAGGCTCCGCACGGTGCCCCTCACGCCGGCCCGCCTGAAGGCGGCGCTGGACGCGCGCGATTCCGGCCGGTAGCGCCGGCCGGGCGTCCCACGGGCGCCCGCGGAGTACGAACGCGCCTTGCGCGTGGCGTCCGTCTGTCCTACGCTCCCCGCCGGTGTCCGAGTCGTCCGGCCGCGACAGGGCGGCGCTGTCCCGCGAGTACAGCGAACTCCTGATCGAGCTGTCCATCGCCCTGCACAAGTTCAGCATGTACCCGAGTGGGCACCCCTCGCTCGAGCCCGCCGCGTCGGCCGTGGTCGCTCGCGCTGAGCAGCTGCTGGCCGATCGCCTGCAGGTCGCCTTCGGCGTGGCGCGCCGCCAGCTCATCATCGAGGGCATCGCGACCAGCGAGGCCCAACCCGTGCTGCGGCGGCTCGCCGAGGGCCTGCACCGTCACCACCTCGGAGCGGTCACCCTGATGCGGGGACTCGACGCGCTCGAGGTCGCCGAGGCGCTGCTGCTCCTGGCGCGCGAGCCGGACCAGTCCGGGCCCGTCGGCGTGCAGCGAACGGTCGCCCAGCTGACCTGGCCGCACCTCCGGCTGCACCCCCTCACATTCGACGGCCTCACGCTGGCCTCCGACGCGCCGATCACGGGCACGGGTGGCTCGGGCGGAGGGCTGCGCGGCGCCGAGCTCTGGATCGGCCTGGCCCGGGCGGCGATGAGCGGCGGGCAGGCCGGGCACGGCGAGGGCGCCGATGCCCAGGACCCGCCCGACGTGGACGTCGCCTCGGACGCCGCCAGGCTCGAGCCCACGGTGGTGGCGAAGGCCATCGACGCCCGGGCCGGGGCCGAGGCCTACGACCAGGTCATCGTCGGCTACCTGCTGCAGATCTCGCGCGAGCTTCGCGACGGCGGGGGCGCCGACATGGCGGCGCTGCGGCGCCGCACCACCCGCCTGATCGCCGCGCTCAGCCCCGAGACGCTCCGCCGGCTGGTCGAGATGGGGGGCGACGCCGCGCAGCGGCGCGCGTTCGTGCTCGACGCGTCGCAGGGCATGGCCGCCGAGTGCGTGATCGACATCGTCCGCGCCGCCGCCGATGCCAGCGGCCAGACGATCTCGCACGGCCTCGTCCGCATGCTCTCGAAGCTGGCGGCGCACGCGGAGTTCGGCGAGTCGCGCACGCGGCCGATCGCCGACGCCGCGCTTCGGGAGCAGGTGGGCGCGCTCCTGCGGGACTGGAGCCTGGCCGATCCGAACCCCGCCGCCTACACCGCCGTGCTGCAGCAGGTGGCGGTGACCGCCATGACCGGTGCCGGCGCGGCCGCCGCCCTGGACTCCGCGCCGCTGGACGAGAAGCGCCTCGTGCAGATGAGCCTGGAGGTCGATGAGCCCGGGCCCATGATCGATCGCGCGATTCACGTGATGCTGGCCGAGGGCCGGGCGTCCGAGCTGCTCGACACGGTGGAGCAGGCACCGGCCGACAGCGCCGTCGTCCCCGCGTTCGTCCTGGCACGGCTGGCGGAGCCCGACGGCATCCAGGCCCTCTTCTCGGGGCCGGTGGCGGATTTCGACGCGCTCGACCGGCTCGCGCCGCACCTCACCCCGGCCAGCTACGCGGCGCTCCTCGACGTGCTCGTCGTGTCGGAGCACCGCACGGTCCGCCGGCGGCTCCTGGAGCGCCTGGCCGCGGCGCCGGTCGACCTCGGTCCGCTCGTCGTGGACCGGCTGCACGACGCACGGTGGTTCGTGCAGCGGAACATGCTCGTCCTGCTCGACCGGCTGGGACGCGTCCCCGAGGACCTGCCGCTGGCGCCGTGGCTCGCACACCACGACGCGCGTGTGCGCCACGAGGCGATTCGCCTCCAGCTGAAGCGGCCGGGCGAGCGCGAGGCCGCCGTGCGCGCCGCCCTGGCCGACGGCCATCCCCGCCTGGTGCATCGCGGCCTCGTCGCCGTGCTGGACGACTGTCCGCCCGCCGTCGTGGACGACGTGGCCCGGGTGGCGCTCGACACGACCGCCGACGACGATCTCCGCGAGGTCGCCGTCCAGGCGCTCGGCCGGTGCCGCGACGAGCGCGCCGTCGATTCCCTGGTCAGCCTGGTCGACGGCGGCCGCACGTTCCTCGGTCGGCACAGGCTCGCGCCGCGCTCGCGGCCCATGCTGGCGGCCGTGTCCGCCCTGGCCGTCGGATGGCCCGACGACCCGCGGGCCGACGAACTCGTCAGGCTCGCCGCCGCGTCGCCGGATCACGCGGTCCGCAGGGCCGCGGGCGGCGACCCGTCATGAGCGATCCGATCCGGTTCCTGCACGCGTTCGCGCACGCGGCCTCGATCATGGGGCTGTATCCGCACGGCCACCCGGCGCGCGAGCGGGCGGTGGACGAGGCGTACGAGGCGCTGGATGCGCTGGCGGCGGCCGTGCCGTCGCCGTCGTTCACGTTCCTCGAGGAGGAAGTGGTCTTCGGCCGCGAGCCGCTGCGCGAGTTGAAGGCGTGGGAGTGGGGCCGGCGCCTGGCCCAGCACGGCATCCAGCGGGTGGAGGTCCAGCGCCGCGTCTCGCGCGAGGAGTTCGACGGCTTCCTCGACGAGGTCCTGGCGCGGGTGTCCGAGGAGCCGTCACGCACGGCCGAGAACCGTGAGATGCGCACGCTGGGGATCCGGTTCGGCGCCGTGGGTCTGCAGGGACCGGCGGACAGCGAGTCCGCGGCCCTGGACCTGCCCTCCACCACGCTGGAGCTCACGCTCGGCGAGGAGGCGGACACGCTCCGCTGGCTCCAGCACCAGGTCCAGCACCGGGGCGAAGTGCCCCTGATCGAAGCCGAGGCGGTCGTCCGTTCGCTCTCGGTCGCCATGCACGGCGATCGCCGGATCGTGCTGCCGCTGCTCCAGCTGAAGGCGTTCGACCAGTACACGACCACGCATTCCCTCAACGTGGCGGTCCTGGCGATGGGACTGGCCGAGGCCCTCGGGTGCAGCGCCCGCGACGTCCGCGCCTTCGGCGTCGCCGGCCTGCTGCACGACATCGGCAAGATCCGGATCCCGCTCGACGTCCTCACGAAGCCCGGCCGGTTGACCGAGGACGAGGTGCGCATCATGCGGGCCCATCCCGTGGACGGCGCGCGCATCCTGGTCCAGAGCGACGGCGACCTCGAGGTTGCCGCCGTCGTGGCCTACGAGCACCACATCATGCTGGACGGCGGCGGATACCCGCAGACGCACTTCCGCCGCGACTGCGCCATTGCCAGCCGCCTCGTCCACGTCTGCGACGTGTATGACGCGCTCAGGACGAATCGGCCCTACCGCGACGCCTGGCCGGCAGCGAAGACGCTCGAGTACCTCGCGGCCAGGGCCGGCACGGAGTTCGATCCCGACCTCGTGCGGGCGTTCGTGACCATGCTGGAGGCCGGCGACGCCCGCGTCCACGTCCTCGAGGACGACCGGCCGGGCGTGATGGCCTGACCGGCCGCTACTGCAGCACGGGTGAGATGTCGCCCGGCAGCAACAGCTGCCGGTGCGCCCACCACGGCGCGATGCCGTCGGTCATCACCCGCTCGTGGAAGCGGCGGAGGTCGAACGCCGCGCCCTCCTTGGCGCGGACGTCCTCGCGCAGCTTCAGCGCAGCCATCTTGCCCAGGAAGTAGCCGCCGTAGGTGGGGTCGTAGGTGCCGCGCTCGGCTTCCTGGCGCGCCGCCGGCGCGGGCAGGTGCGCCTTCTCCTCGAAGAAGGCAGCGGCCTGGTCCACCGTCCACTCGCCCGTGTGGAGCCGGATGCCGGAGATGAGCCGGCAGATCCGGGTCATCGCTTCCGAGAGCTGGCCCATGCGGTAGCGCGGGTCGCCGTCCATGAACCCCTCGTCCACGACGAGCTGCTCGGCGTAGTGCGCCCAGCCGTCCTGGCCCGACGACGGCTGCGGGAACGGGTTGAGCCCGATCCAGATGCGGCGCACCTTGCCGGGCGTCTTCCGCATGAACAGGCTGTGGAGGTAGTGGCCGGGCATCACCTCGTGCGCCGTCGTGATGGCCAGCGACGCGACGTTGAAGCGCTCGAGCCACGCGTTCTGCCTGGCCGCGTCCCAGGAGGCCTGGGCGTCGGTGATGTAGAAGTAGCTCTTCACCGGTGTGGCTTCGAGCGGCGGCGACGAGTGCATGGACGCCAGGCCCAGGTCGTACGGCGGCGCGGCCGCCACCACGACCGGCTCGGCGTCTGGAATCGTGGCGAGGTGCTTCTCGACGACGAACGCCTGCAGCGCGTCCACGGCACGCTGCGCCGCGGCCACGAGCTGCCCGCGCGCGGGGTGGTCCTTCAGGATGTCTCTCCACACGTCCTGGGCGGATCGCGCCGGGTCGACGGCCTTGGCGGCGGAGGTGAACGCGGTCTCGGCGCGGTCCAGTTCACGCTCGCCGATGGCCAGGAGCTCGGAGGCCGGGAGGTCGATCAGCTCCTCGGCCCGGTACCGGGCCTCGAGCGTCTCGCGGCCCACTGCATAGCTGCCGTTGGCCGAGGGCAGGCGCGCCGTCTCGAACCGCGTCGCGAACTCGTCCAGGGCGGTGGCGGTGGCCGTGGCGGCGGCGAGCAGCGACTTCTTCAGCGTCTCGTCGTCGAGGGTCGCGAAGGCCAGGGGCACGTCGTCGCGGAGCATGCCGGCGGCGCCCCGGATCATGCGCAGGCCGCGTTCGGTCATGACGCGCGGCGGGTCGGTGAGATTGGCGTCGGCCGCGGCGAGCAGCCCCGGCACGCCGCGCAGCTTGGCGATGATGCGCTCGGCACGAACGGCGGCGGGCGCGGACTCCATCGTCATCAGGTTGTGGACGCCCGAGGACACCGCCGACGCGTAGACCATCAGGTTCTTCGTCCAGCTCCGCGCGGTCTCGAGATCCAGCAGCCACGCGTCGATGAGCCCGCCCAGGATCCGGTGGTCCACCTGCTGGTCCCGCGTGAGTCCCTCGGTGGGGATCGCCTGGAGCTCCGTGCGCAGCGACTTCCACGCCGCCACCTGGGCCGCGATCCCGTCCGCGCTGAAGTCCTCCAGCGTGGCGTCGTAGGCGTGCAGGCCGTTGCCGGCCGCGATCGACGGCTGCATCCGCGCGAACTCGTCGAGCCAGCGGTCGACGTAGGCGTCGAACGACGGCGGCGGCGCGGGAGCCGCCGGCCGGGTACAGCCGATGGCCGCGGCGGCGATCATCGCCAGGACCGCCGCGCGGCCGCGGCGCTCCCCGGGTCGGGTCATCGGGACGTGTCTCTCGAGGGGCATGCGTGCCGGATGCTGGCACCGCGGGGCGCCACGGTCAAGCCGATCGGACGCCGGTCGTGGCGGATCGGGCGCGGCCCTCGGGCCCTGTGCTAGTGTGTCGCGCGCGGCCGCCAGCGGCGGCCCCTCCCCCGAAATGAGCGACGGACGCCTGATCGTGCTGGGGCTGAGCGAGCCGACGCTCACGATGATCCTCGACAACCTCGAGTCGCGCGGGCGCTTTCCGCGCATCGACGTCGTGAACAACCTGGCGCGGACCGGGCTCCAGCCGTTCGCGAATCCCCGGTTCCAGATCGCGATTGCCGAGGGCTGGCCCGAGGCGGGCGGCCCGGCCGACGCGTTCCTCGGCGTCAACCAGCCGGAGAGCAAGCGCGCCGTCCACGACCTGTTCGCGCCACGGGCGCTGCGCTTCACGACGATCGTGCACGCGTCCGCCGCCATCTCGTCCACGTCGAGCCTCGGGCCCGGCGTCCACGTCAACAGCCTGGTGTCGGTGGCCGCCCACGCGGTGCTCGATCGGTTCGTCTCGCTGAACCGCCACGTTTCCATCGGCCACCACGCCCGGCTCGGCGAGTTCGTGACCGTGAACCCTGGCGCGAACGTCGCCGGCTACACCACGATCGGCGCGGGCACCCTCATCGGCATGGGGGCCAACGTCGTGGACGGCATCACGATCGGCCCGGGCACGGTGGTGTGCGCCGGGGCGGTGGTCACCCGCGATCTGCCGGGCGGCGTCGTCGCGCGCGGCAACCCCTGCCGCGTCGTCCGTGCGCGCGCCGCGGCCGGCGCCGCGGCCGTGTCCTGAGGCGATGCTCCACATCGTCACGCCCCTTTATCGCTATCACCTGCTCGACCAGGTGTACGCGTCGCTGCCGCCGCACCCGGACGTGGTCTGGCACGTGGTGAAGACCTCGCGGCGGCCGCCGCTGGATCACGCCTGGATCGCGGGCGACCCGCGTGTGCGAATCCACGAGGTGGACTGCGACGACGCGGACATCGTCGCGAAGCGCAACACCGCCTTCGACGCGATTGCCGACGGGTACTTCTACCTTCTCGACGACGACACGGTCTGCCTGGACGAGATGTATCGCGTCTACCGGGAATACAGCGCGCGAGGCTTCGTGGGCATGATCGTCGGCGCCAGCGACGTCCTCCCGGCGCGGATGCCCACCACCGACCCGGCCTTGACCCGTCTCGATGCGGGCGCCGTCATCTGCCACCACGGCGTGCTCCGGACGGTGCGGTGGGCGTGGAGCGACCGCTACCTGCGCGATCGCTACTTCTGGAGCCGGTGCTTCGCGCACTTCGGCCCCGCCCGCACCGTGGTGGTGCGGCGCACGATCGCCGCCTACAACCGGCTCGGTCCCCTCGTCCGCGTGCGCAAACGCGTGCTCGGCCGGCCGATCGCCTTCGACATCCACCGTCCGTTCCTGGCGTGGTGGTACATCAAGGCCGCGGACGTCCGGCATCTCCTCCGGCGGTGGCGGGCCGGCGCGGCGCGCGCCGCCGGCACCGGCGCGGGCGCGGATCCCGCCCGTCAGGGCTTGGGCTCGCGCGCCAGCACCACGATGCCGTCGGACTCGTAGCGGACGACGCCGGGACGCTCAGGCGTCGGCTGCACCTCGCCGCGGCCGATGGCCGCGAACGCCCGGGCGAAGCGGACCAGCAGCGACACGGGCACCCGTGCCTCGTTGTGGCCCGGGCACACGACGTCCACCGCCGAGGCGAGCGCGCCGAGGCGCGCGGCCGACCGCTGGTAGTCGGCCATGTCCGCCTCGGGCGCGTAGGCGTACAACTCGGCCGGATACAGCGTGTCGCCCGTGAACAGGAGCCGCCGCTCCCGGTCGAGCAGGCTGAGGCTGCCGGGTGTGTGGCCGGGCGTGAGGAGGACCTCGAGCGTGCGGCCGCCCAGGTCGAGCCGCTCGCCGTCGCGGAGGCGCCGGGTGGGGTGGATTGGCGGCGTGCGGTACGTCGTCCGGTCGAAGCCCGGCGGCAGGGGCTTCCAGACGGTCTCGGCCGTGATCTCGCCGGCCAGGCTCCCGGTGCCGCGCGCCAGCCTGGCGAGGGCCGCGGAGCTGTCGGCCACGGCGACCTCGTCGAACTGCCGGTCCCCGCCGATGTGATCGAAGTGCTCGTGGGAGTTCACGACGAGCACCGGGAGCGACGTCAGCTGATCCACCACGGCCTTGATGTCGCCGATGCCCAGGCCGGTGTCGAACAGGATGGCCCGGTCGCGACCTTCGATCAGGTACGAGATGGCTTCCTGCCAGTGGCCGGGCTCGTAGAGGGCCGTCGTGCCGGGCGCGACCCGGTACACCTCGAACCAGGGCGAGTCGACCCGAACCCGTTCGAGTTCGCCATACACCGGCCGAGGCAGCGCCTTCCACCACGGCTCCTGCGCCGACAGCACGGGTGAGCGGCCCACCGGGCCGGCGGCGAGGAGGACGGCGGCCACGGCCAGGGCGATCGCGCGCACGGTCGCATTATCGACCGGACGCGCCGTGACCCGCCGGCCGAACCTACCGGCGCTGCAGGCGCAGGTGACGCATCCGCACCGCCTCGCGGCGCAGTGCCAGGGCCACCGCGTCGCCGGCGGACACGGGCGTGAGCCAGCCCCGAACCTCGCCGTCGCCGTGCCCTTCGGTATGGACATCGACGTAGGTCGCGAGTCCGATCACCGATTCGAGCGCGTCTTCGAGATCCCGGACGCCGAGGCTGGCGTCGGTCTTGAGGTTCGCCGCGCTCACGACGCCGGTCAGCGAGAGGTCGCCCGCCAGATGGTTCGCGGGCGGGAGGTCGAAGAGCACCGGCCCGACCATGCCCGGCGACCCGATGTGGACGTGGGCGTCCGTGATGGCGGTCGGCAGGTTGAACGCATCCACGGAGACGGTGATCTCGCCCTTGCCGAAGTCCACGGTGAGCTCGGCGAGGGCCCAGGCGCCGGTGAGGATCGGCGCGGGGGCGACGTCCCCGCCGTTCAGGATCGCCATGACGGTGACGGTGTCCTGCGCCTGGGCGGACGGAGCCGCGAGCCCCAGGAAGAGCAGGACGAGGACGATCGACATCTGTGCGGAGCTGGCGCGCATGGGGCACGCCCCTTTCCGGGTTCGCAGCCGTCCCGCAGGACCCCCGCCGGGAACCCATATCCGGCAGCTAGCGACTAGCGTGCCACGAAGGCTCAGCTGGAACGCCCGGGTCTGTGCCCGGCCCGTGGGAGCGGCGCGGCCGCCGGCAGGGCCCCCGGGGAATTCCAGGCCGCGCCGCGGCTCTTCGCGCGCGGGCTCCGGTTGCCGACCAGCCGCACGCCCGAATGTCTAGCCGGCCGCCGCGCGGTCCAGCCCCCAGTCCGCCGCCAGCGCCTGGAACGCACCCGACGGCATCGGCCGCGCCAGGAGGAAGCCCTGGGCATCGTCGATGCCGAGACGCTTCAGCACCTCGAACTGCGCCGTGGTCTCCACGCCTTCGGCCGTCACCGTCATGTGGAGGGCCTGTGCCAGGCCCACGGCGGCGCGGACGACCGCGAGGGCCTGCGTGTCGTGGCCGAGGTCCCGCACGAACGCCCCATCGATCTTGATGGTGTCCAGCGGCAGGCGGCGCAGGTGCGAGAGCGACGAGTAGCCGGTGCCGAAGTCGTCCAGGGCGATGCGCACTCCGAGCGCGCGGAGCTGGTCGAGCGTCGCGCGTGCCGCCGTCAGGTTGCGCATGACGAGCGACTCGGTGATCTCCAGTTCGAGGCGTCGCGGCGCCAGGCCGGCCGTGTCCAGGGCGTGGCAGACGTCGTCGACGAGGCTTGGCGACGAGAAGTGCAGGGCCGAGAGGTTCACGGCCACCCGCAGTCCCTCGGGCCACGCGGCGGCGGTGCGGCAGGCCTCCCGCAGCACCCACCGTCCGATGGGCAGGATGTGTCCGCTCTCCTCGGCCAGCGCCACGAAGTCCGCCGGCTGGATCACGCCGCCGTCCGGGTGGCGCCAGCGAATCAGCGACTCGGCGCCGGACAGCGTCCCGGCCGCCGGGTTGACCAACGGCTGGTAGTGCAGCTCGAACTCGCCGCGCTCGACGGCGCCATGGAGGGCGCCGATGAGCTCCACGCGCCGGCGCGCGGCCTCCTCCATGGATGCGTGGAAGAACATGAAGGTGTTGCGGCCCTGCGCCTTGGCCTCGTACAGCGCCATGTCGGCCAGGCGCGTCATCTCCTCGCCCGAGGCTTCGTTCGGCCCTGCGAGCACGATGCCCACGCACGTGCCGATCCGGATCACGATGTCGTCGAGCGCGAACGGCGCGCGCAGCGCGTCGATCAGGCGGCTCGCCAGGATGGAGGCGCCCTCCACGTCGGTGGCCTGCCACGACAGCAGCGCGAACTCGTCGCCGCCGATCCGGGCCAGGAGATCGCCCGACCTGACGAGCCCGCGAAAGCGGGCC
The DNA here is from genome assembly GCA_041394705.1 of Vicinamibacterales bacterium. Lineage (GTDB taxonomy): Bacteria > Acidobacteriota > Vicinamibacteria > Vicinamibacterales > UBA2999 > CADEFD01. The sequence continues at coordinate 53,950 of JAWKHS010000013.1, read as the reverse complement.
GCGACGGCCGCGAGCACGCGGTCGCCCATCTGGTGGCCGTGCAGGTCGTTGACGGCCTTGAAGTCGTCGAGGTCGAGATAGAAGAGCGAGAAGGCGCGGCCCGCGGCGCCGCCGAGCACCGTCCTGAACTGATGGCGGTTGGCGAGGCCGGTGAGGGCGTCGATGTTCGCCAGGCGCACGAGATCGGCGTTCTGCTGGCGGCTGCGCGTGACATCGGTCCCCACGCCGCGCCAGCCGAGCGACCGGCCGTCCTCGGTGAGCAGCCGCTTGCCGGAGAGGGCCCACCAGCGCCGGCGGCCTCCGGCCGTGAGCGCGACGTGCAGATCCCGGAACGCATGACTCCGGTCGATGGCCCGCCGGAGCTGACCCGCGCCCTCGCTCGTGGCCCCGGCGTCCCGGGACTCGTCGAAGAGGTCCACGAAGGGCTGGCCCAGCAGCGAGTCCGCCGGCTGCTCGAGCGCCTCGACCAGGCGCGGCGAGACGTGCTGCAGGCGTCCGTCGGCGTCCACCTCCCAGAGCCAGTCGCGCGCGCTCTCCTGGAAGTCGTCGAGCAGGTGGTCCACGACGCGCTTCTGCCGTGCGCTCTCGGCCTCGGCGGTCAGGCGCCCGCCGAGCTGCCGCGAGCTCGTGACCACCGTCGCGAGCACGATGCCGGCATAGCCGACGAGCAGGAGGGCCGGAAGCGTCTGCGACGCCTGCGCCGCCGACGCGAACCCGATGGCCAGGCCGCCGGACAGGATGAAGACGTAACCGAACGCCGCGCGCGGCGCGGGGAAGAGCGCGAAGCCGCCGGCGCAGATCATGCCCACGGTGATGCCGACCAGGAGCGGCCGGTGCTCGGCGGCGGCATGGCCGTAGCCGAGCGCCACGGGCAGCGCCCACAGGAGCGCCAGCGCCGCTGCGTGCCGCGACACCCGGGTCAGCGTCCTGGCGGAGACGTGCTGCGGCCACCGCCCCGCCTTCCACCGGCGCCAGGCAGGGATGCCGGCGGCCGACACGAGCGCCGTCGCCGCCATCCAGGCCCCGAGCATCCACGGGGGCACCGCGTCGCGGAAGGTCCAGCCGACCACCAGGATGTTCGTCCAGTTCGCGTAGACGACCCACGGCGTCAGCGCGAGCGTGGCCTGCACCTGCAGCGACCGGAACGCCGCGGCCTCGGGATGGTTGCGGTCGTAGGGCGTGGTCCAGCCGGCCCAGAGGCCGCGGCTCCCCCGGCCGGCGGATCGGCGGGTCGGGGGGCGCTGTGACGACGGGACCATGGACAGTGGAGCCACTTCTTGCTTCGGCCGTCGCGTACGGTGTCATTAGCGGACCCGGCGGCGCCAGGTACTTGCGGCCCGCCCTTGGTGTGCAGTTCCGGGCACCACGGCCGCGCGCCGGCCGGGCGGGCAGACCGCTGCCGGGCTTGTCGGGCCGAGCCGCGCGGTGGTGTACTTGGCCGCCCGCGGCACCGAGAAGGCCCCGACGGACCGGTGGGCGAAGGAGGCGGTGTGATGCCGGTCTACGAACGCGGTCCCGTCCGCATCCACTACGAGGAGGCGGGGCGCGGCTTTCCGCTCCTGCTGATCGCGGGCGGCGGGCTGAACTCGACCATCGCGGCCCTCGCCAACCCGTTCAACCCGATGGACGAGTTCAAGGGCGAGTACCGCTGCATCGCGTCGGACCTCAGGAACGCGGCCAACGGACAGTCCTCGGGGCCGCTGGAGATGGACCGCCCGTGGGACGCCTACACGGACGACCACCTCGGATTGATGGACCACCTGGGCATCGACCGGTTCATGGTGATGGGCTTCTGCATCGGCGGCCCGTTCATCTGGAACCTGCTGAAGCGCGCGCCGACCCGCGTGGTCGCGGCCGTGCTGGCGCAGCCCAGCGGCTTCCGGCCCGATCAACCGACGCTCTTCTACGACAACAACATGAAGGGCTGGGGTCCGGAGCTGGTGAAGCGTCGGCCCGAGATCACGATGGCGATGGTGGACCGCTTCCTCACGCGGATGTACAAGACCGACGCCGACTTCGTCTTCACCGTCTCCCGCGACTTCGTCCGCGCCTGCCAGACTCCGGTCCTGATCCTGCCCGACGACATCGCCGCGCACCCGTACGCCGTGGCCATGGAAGCCGCCATGCTGGCGCCTCGCGCCGAGGTGAGCCTCTTCCCGTGGAAGGAGCCCAAGGAGCGGATTCCCCTGGCGATCCGGCAGATCCGGTCCTTCCTCCGGGCTCACCGGCCCGCCTCGTGAGCCACCGGACATGACGGACGGATCGGGGGCGACGCTCGACCACGTGCTGCTCCTGTCGCCCGCGCACTGCGGCGGGCGGCGCGCCGCGGCCCTCCTGAAGCCGGAGGCCGCCTCGGAGGCCGCGGTCCGGCTGCGGACGGGCGCCCTCACCCTGGGCGAGGCGTTCGCCTTCATGAGCAGCCTGTATTTCCGCGGAAAGCTGGCCTATGCCCGGGCCGTCGTCTCCCGCCGCGGCGCCCGCGCCGCCGCCTACGTCATCACGCCGACGCGCGGGCTCCTCTCGCCGAACGCCTCGGCGTCGGTGGCGCTGCTCCAGGAGTTTGCCGCGACCGACATCGCCGCCGGCGACACGCGCTACCGCGGTCCCCTGGAGCGGGATCTGGCCGACCTCGTCTCGCGGCTCGCACTGGACGCGCGCGTCGTGCTCCTGGGCAGCATCGCCACCGACAAGTACGTGGACGTCCTGGCGCCGGCGCTGGGCGGCCGCCTGCACTACCCGCCGTCCTTCATCGGGCGCGGCGACATGAGCCGCGGCGGGCTGCTGCTCAGGAGCGCCGCCAGCGGCGTGGAGCTGGACTACGCGCCGCTCACGGCCTTCTCGCCGCGGCGCGGACGGCGGGCGCCACGCCTCGACCAGCCCGGGCGGACGGGGAGGGTGGCGTGAGCGCGCCCGACGATTCCGGCTTCGCGATCGCGCCTCCGGTGGAGCCGATGCTGGCGAAGAGCGCCGTGACGGTGCCGGCCGATCGCCCGTACCTCTACGAGCCGAAGTGGGACGGCTTCCGCGCCATCGTCTTCCGCGGCGCGGCGGAGCTCTACATCCAGAGCCGGGATCTGCGGCCGCTGGATCGCTACTTTCCCGAGCTGCACGACGCGCTGCTGGAGCGCCTGCCGCCGGGCTCGGTCGTCGACGGCGAGATCGTGATCGCCGGCCCCGACGGGCTCGACTTCGATGCCCTGCAGATGCGCCTGCACCCGGCGGCGTCGCGGGTGAAGACGCTGGCCGCCCGGACCCCGGCGTCGTTCGTGGCCTTCGACCTCCTGGCGGTGGAGGGCGTCGATCTTCGCGAGTCGCCGCAGGAGGCACGGCGCACCCGGCTGGAGGCGCTGCTCACCGGCGCGACGCCCCCGCTGCACCTCACGCCGGCGACCCGTGACGTCGGGGTCGCCACTGAGTGGCTGGCCCGCTTCGAGGGCGCGGGCCTGGACGGCGTGATGGCCAAGGCCGTCGACGCGCCCTACACGCCGGGCAAGCGCACGCTCGTCAAGGTGAAGCACGCGCGGACGGCCGACTGCGTGGTGGCGGGCTTCCGCTGGCACGCCAAGGGCCGGGACGAGCTGGTGGGATCGCTGCTCCTCGGGCTGTACGACGCCGGCGGGACGCTCCACCACGTGGGCGTCACCTCCGCGTTCACGACGGCCGTGCGGCGGCAGCTCGTCACGGACCTGGCGCCATTGCGCGAGGACGCGCTGAAGGCCCACCCCTGGGCCGCGTGGGCCTCGCCCCCCGACGGCACCACGCGCATGCCCGGCGGTCACAGCCGCTGGAGCGCGGGCAAGGACCTGTCGTGGGAGCCGCTGCGCGTGGAGCGCGTGTGCGAGGTGAAGTACGACCACATGCAGGGGACGCGCTTCCGGCACGCCGCGATCTTCCAGCGCTGGCGCCCCGACAAGCCGCCGTCGGCCTGCAGCTACGACCAGCTCGAGGTCACCCCGCCGTACGAGCTCGCGAAGGTCTTCGGGGCCGGCCAGTCCCCTCGCTGACGCCCGCCCACTCGTTCGGCGTGTCGTCGGGGTCCAGGGCCTCCTGCGGGGGACGCTCAGATTCGGGCACGTGTTCGAGGTTCACGCGGATCCGCGTCCACGTGCGGAAGCGGCCGCGCATCGCGTCCACGAGCACGTCGGCGGGCTGCAGGTGTGCCGCAGCCTCTGGATGGCGCGCTTTCCAGCGGTCGACGCCGGCGAGGGCGGCCTCGCGGCTGGCCGAGCGGGCGATCTCGATGAGGGGCTTGAGCGGCACCCGCCGCTTCGCAGCCGTGGGCGGCTTCCGCTTCGACGGCTGCACCCTGGGCGGCTCGCCCTCCTGCTTGCGGTAGTGCGGGGGCCACGGCGCGTCGCCGAGGCCGTCGTCTTCGTGCCTGGCCGACAGCTCGAGCAGGCTGTCGATGGCACCCTCCGCGTCGTCCATGCCCGCGTGACGGTGGCCGACCTCCGCGAAGCGGGCGGGCATCGTGGCCAGCGTGAAGTCCTCCGGCGCCGCCTCGTCGAGCTCGTCCCACGTGAGCGGGGCCGACACGCGCGCGTCGGGAGTCGGCCGCACGGAGTACGCGGCCGCCACGGTGCGGTCCTTCGCGTTCTGGTTGTAGTCGAGGAAGACGCCGTGGCGCTCTTCCTTCCACCACTTGCTCGTCGCCAGCGCCGGCGCCCGGCGCTCCACCTCGCGCGCGAGCGCGAGGGCGGCCCGGCGCACCTGGGCGAACGTCCACCGGCGCGCGATGCGGACGTAGATGTGGATGCCGCGCGATCCGGACGTCTTCGGCCAGCCGACGAGCCCGTGATCGGCGAGCGCGGCGCGCACGACGCGCGCGACCTCCTGCAGCTGTGGCCATGCCACGCCCGGGACCGGGTCGAGGTCCACGCGGAGCTCGTCCGGGTGTTCCAGGTCCTCGGCGCGCACGGGATGCGGGTGCAGCTCCAGGCAGGCGAGGTTCGCCATCCATGCGAGGGCCGCCGCATGACGCGGCACGACTTCTTCGGCCGTCCTGCCCGACGGGAAGCTCAGCGCCACCACGTCCACCCACGGCGGCCGGGACGCGGGCGCGCGCTTCTGGTAGAAGAACTCGGCGCCGACGCCGTTCGGGTAGCGGACGAGCACGTTGGGCCGGCCGCCCGCGGCCTGGAGCGCCCCCTCCGCGACGGCGAGGTAATAGCGCACGAGGTCGCGCTTCGTGTGCCCGGCCTTCGGGAAGAGCACCTTGTCGGGGTTGGAAATCGCCACCTCGTGCGAGTCCACGACCACGATTTCGGGGGCGGGTGCGGCGGCCATCGATGGAGGTCCATCGTAGCGGATCGACCCGGCGGCGCCGGCCGCGTCATCCCCGATGGGGCAGGCGCGTTCAGTCGTCCTTCGCCGGGCCGCGGCGTCCGCGCTTCACGTCGCCCCGCTGCTTCTTCTCGTCGAGCCGGCGCGTGCGCGCGGCCTTGCCCGGTCGCGTGGGACGCCGTGCCTTGGGCGGGACCGCCGCATGCTGCACGAGGGCGACCAGCCGGGCCCTCGCCGCCTCGCGGTTCGCCGCCTGGGTCCTGTGCTCGCGGCTGTCGATCGTCAGGACGCCGTCGGCGGTCACGCGGCTCCCGGCCAGCGCGGTCAGGCGCGCCTTGACCCCCGCCGGCAGCGACGACGCCGCGATGTCGAAGCGCAGCTCGACGGCGGTCGCCACCTTGTTGACGTTCTGGCCGCCCGGGCCCGAGGCCCGGACGAAGCGCTCGTCGAACTCGTGGTCCGCGATCGAGATCCGGTCGGTGACGCGCAGCATGGCCGTCCGCCTCCGTCTAGCGCCGGACCGGCACGCCGCGCGCGTGCAGGAAGTCCTTCAGCTCGGCGACGCCGTGCGTGTTGAAGTGGAAGATCGACGCCGCCAGGGCGGCGTCGGCGTGGCCCCGGTCGAACACCTCGGCGAAGTGCTCGAAGGACCCCGCGCCGCCCGAGGCGATGACCGGGATCGACACGGCGTCGGACACGGCCGCGGTCAGGTCGCAGTCGAACCCTGCCTTCGTGCCGTCACGGTCCATCGACGTCAGCAGGATCTCGCCTGCGCCGCACGCGGCGGCTTCCCGCGCCCAGTCGACCACCTCGCGTGACGAGGCGGCGCTGCCGCTCCTCGTGTAGGCGATCCAGCCATCGCCCTGCCGCTTGGCGTCGATGGCGACCACCACGGCCTGGCTGCCGTAGCGTTCGGCCAGGCGCGTGAGGAGCGACGGATCGGCCAGGGCCGCCGAGTTGAGGCTGACCTTGTCGGCGCCCGCCTCGATGGCGGCGGCCGCGTCCTCCTCGGTTCGGATGCCACCGCCCACCGCCAGCGGCAGGAAGAGCTCGCGCGACACCGCGCGGATGGTCTGCGCCCGGGCCCGCCGCGCTTCGAGCGTGGCGGTCACATCCAGGATGACGACCTCGTCGATGCCCTCGGCGTCATAGCGGCGCGCGAGCTCGGCCGGATCGCCCGCCGCGCGCAGTCCCTCGAACTGCACGCCCTTCACCACCTGGCCATCCCTGACGTCCAGGCACGCGATGATGCGGCGTGCCAGCATCACCGCACCCCCGAGAGCCAGTTGCGGAGCACCTGGACGCCCACCTGTCCCGAGAGCTCCGGGTGGAACTGCAGGCCCGAGACCAGCCCGTCTTCCACCGCCGCCGTGAACTCCACGCCGTAGGTGGACGTCGCCACGGTGGCGCGCGCCAGCGGCGCCGCGAACGAATGCGCGTAGTAGACGAAGGCGCCGTCGTCGACGCCCGCGAAGAGACGCGACGGGCGCGGGAGCGCGACGGTGTTCCAGCCCATGTGCGGCACCTTCAGCCGGCCGCCGGACACGGGCTCGACGTCGGGGAGGCGCGTGCACGTGCCCTGGCACAGGCCGAAGCCGGGCACGTCGGGCGCCTCGGCGCTGCCCGAGAACAGCCACTGCAGGCCCACGCAGATGCCGAGCAGCGGGCGTCCGGCGTCCAGGCGCGCGAGGATCGCGTGCCGCCACGCCTGGCCCAGCGTCCGCGTGGACGAGAAGTGGCCCACGCCCGGCACGATCACGGCATCGGCAGGCGCGAGCTCCTCGGGCCCGGCGGGCGTGTAGACTTCCGCCCCCGCCGCGCCCAGCACCTTCCTGACCGACGTCAGGTTCCCGGCGCCGTAGTCCACGAGCGCGATCACAGCAGGCCCTTGGTGCTCGGCAGCTGCTTGGCCATCCGCGCGTCCTTCGCGCAGGCCACGCGCAGCGCGCGGGCGAAGGCCTTGAAGCAGGCCTCGATCTTGTGGTGGTTCGAGCGGCCGTGCAGGACCTTCACGTGGACGTTGGCGCGCGCGGCCGTGGCGAAGCCCTCGAAGAAGTCCGTGACGAGCTCGGCCTGCAGGTCGCCGACGAGGCGCACCCGCACCTTCGTGTCCACCACCGTGTGCGGACGTCCGCCCAGGTCGATGGCGACCACGGCGAGCGTCTCGTCCATCGGCATCACGAAGTAACCGGCGCGGTTGATGCCCCGCCGATCGCCGAGCGCCTTGTCCACGGCCTGGCCCAGCGCGAGGCCGACGTCCTCCACGGTGTGGTGCTGGTCGACGTCGAGGTCGCCGGTCGCATGCACCGTCAAGTCGAAGGCGCCATGCCGGGCCACGAGGTCCAGCATGTGGTCCAGGAAGCGGATGCCCGTCCGGTTGTCGAACCGTCCCCGCCCGTCGAGCGTGAGCGCGATTCTGACGTGCGTCTCGCCCGTCTTCCGGTCGATTACGGCCGTGCGCACAGGGCCTCCAGCGCGGCGACGGCCGTCCGCGCGTGCTCCACGGGGCCGACCGACACGCGGAAGCAGCCCGCGCAGCCGTGCTCCTTGCTTCGGTCGCGGACGTGTATCCCGCGCGCCGCGAGTCCGGACACGAACTCCTGGCAGCGGTCGCCGCCGTCCACCAGGACGAAGTTCGTCTCGCTCTTCCAGTGCGGGAGGCCGAGACGGGTCAGGGCCTCGTACAGCAGCGCCTTCGACTCGCGCGCCTGCGCGACGGAGGCCGCCAGGAACCGCGGATCGGCCACCGCCGCCCTGAGCGCCGCCACGGCGACGGCATTCAGGTTGAAGAGCGGCATCACGTAGCGGATGGGCGCGAGCAGGGCTGGAGGTGCGATGACCACGCCGATACGGATGCCGGCCAGGCCGTAGGCCTTGGAGAACGTGCGGCCGATCATCACGTTCGGATACTCGCGTGTCAGCGCGAGGTGATTGACGCCGTGGAAGTCGTGGTACGCCTCGTCGATGAACACGGCGGCATGCGGCGCGGCCTCGATGACCGCGCGGATGTCGGACTCGGCCACGGGCCGGCCGCTCGGGTTGTGCGGCGTGTTGACGAGGATGAGGCGCGTGTTCGGGGAGATCGCCCCGAGCACCTGCGCGAGCGGGAATGCGAAGTCCGCGTCGGATGGAATCGCGAGGGTCCTCGCGCCGAGCGCCCTGGCGTTCACCAGGTACGGCTCGAAGGTGGGGAGGACGAGGATCTGCTCGGGCTGGCCGCTCGGGGCGACGGGCATGGCGCCCAGGGCGACGAGGCCGTCCGGCGCGCGGGCCGTGAGGTAGCCGATGGCCGTCAGGAGCAGGCCGTCGTCGAGCCCGTTGGTCAGCACCATCCAGTCCGGATCGGCGCCGAGATGCGCGGCGGTCTCGCGGACCGCGGCCTCGTAGTCCGGGTAGGTGGAGATCTCCTCGGCCGTGACGCGGTGGATGGCCTCCAGCACGCGCTGCGAACACCCGGCGGTGTTCTCGTTCAGGTGGAGGCGCAGGCCTGGGCCCGGAGTACGCAGTCCCTGGATCGTGCTCATCGTGTCGGGGCTCCCTTCCCCGCGTGCAGACGTGCCTCCACCGATCGTGCGTGGCCTTCCAGGCCTTCGGCCCGGGCCAGCGTGACGGCCGTCGGGCCGATCGCGGCCGCGCCGGCCTTCGTGAGCCGCTGCACCGACACGAGCTTCACGAAGTCCGCGGCGTGCAGTCCGCCGCGCACCGTCGCGACGCCCGCCGTGGGCAGCGTGTGGTTCGAGCCGATGGCGTAGTCGCCGGCCGCCTGCGCCGTCCACGGGCCGACGAAGATGGCCCCGGCGTGCGTGATGCGCTCGGCGCGCTCGTCCGTGTCCACCACGAGATGCTCCGACGCGGCGTCGTTGGCCAGCGCCACGGCCTCGGCCATGGTGCGCGTGACGATGATGCCGCCGTGATGCCAGAGCGACGCGGCGGCCGGGCCCGTTGCCGGCATCTGCCGCGCCACCTCCTCGGCCACGTCGCGGGCGAGCGACCGGCGCGACGTGACGAAGACGGCGCGCGCGTCGGGGTCGTGCTCGGCCTGCGCGATGAGGTCGGCGGCAATCCAGGCGGCCGGACCGCGGTCGGCCACGATCAGGATCTCGGTGGGCCCGGCGTAGAAGTCGATGGGACAGTCGGCGGCGACGAGCGCCTTGGCGGCGGAGACCCACCGGTTCCCGGGCCCGACGATCTTGGCCACGCGCGGCACCGTCGCGGTGCCGTAGGCCATGGCCGCCACCGCGTGCGCGCCGCCGATCCGGAACACGCGATCGGCCCCGGCCTCGACCGCGGCCGCCAGCACCACGGGATCCACCGACGGCGAGCAGACGATCACCTCGGGCACCCCGGCCACGCGCGCCGGGATCGCCGTCATCAGGAGCGATGACGGCAGGGGATACCGGCCGCCCGGCACGTAGCAGCCGACCCGGTCGAGCGGAATCACGCGCTGCTCCACGGTCACGCCGGGCGCGACGCGCTTCCGCCACGGCCTGGGCCGCTGCGCCTCGGCCACCGTGCGAATCGCGTCGCCGGCCCGCGTGAGCGCCGCCCGCACGCCGGCCGGCGCCCGCCGGGCCCCGGCGTCGATCGACCGCCGCGGCACCTCGAGTGCCCCGCCCCAGCCGTCGAGCGCCTTGGCATACGCCCTCAGCGCCCGATCGCCCTCGCGCCGCACCCGCTCGACGATGGCCGACGCCTTCCGCTCCGTGGCGCGATCGCGAACGGCCGCCGGCTTGAGCAGGGCGTCGACTTCGGCTCGGTTGGTGGACTCCACGATTCTGATCAATGGAAACCTCGCGATATCGGGGCTCGGGATCCGGGTCCCGCCTAGATCACTATCTTGTTGAGCGGATACTCCACGATCCCCTGGCCGCCGGCGGCCTTCAGCTTCGGGATGATCGTGCGGACGGTGCGTTCCTCGAGGATGGTGTTCACGGCGACCCAGTCGGGATCGGAGAGGGCGGAGACGGTCGGGCGCTGCAGGGCCGGGAGCTCGGCGAGTACTCGCTCGAGGTCCGATCGCTGCACGTTCAGCATCAGGCCCACGCGGCCCTGCGCCTCGATGGCGGCCTTCAGCAGGAGCGCCAGCGTCTCGACCTTCTCGCGCTTCCAGGCGTCGGCCATCGTGGAAGCGTTGGCCACCAGGCGCGTGTTGCTCTCCATCAGCGTGTCGACGATGCGGAGCCGGTTGGCGCGCAGCGTCGATCCCGTTTCGGTGGCCTCGACGATGGCGTCGGCGAGCTCTGGCGGCTTCACTTCCGTGGCGCCCCAGGAGAACTCCACGTCCACGGGCGTCCCCTTCGCCGCGAACCAGGCGGAGGTCACACGGACCAGCTCAGTGGCCACGCGCTTGCCGCGCAGGTCCTCGGCCTTCTGCACGGGCGAGGCCTCCGGCACGGCGAGCACCCATCGCACCTTGCCGAAACTCTGTTTCGAGTAGACGAGGTCGCACACCGGGACGAGCGGCGCTTGTTCGGGATGGCCGATGGCGTGCTCCTCGATCCAGTCCATGCCGGTGAGGCCGGCGTCGAGGACCCCGTCGCTCACGTAGCGCGCCATCTCCTGCGCCCGGATCAGCATGCACTCGATCTCGGGATCGTCGATGGTGGGGAAGTAGGACCGGGAGCTGGTCCGGATCTCGTAGCCCGCGCGGCGGAAGAGCGCCACCGTGGACTCCTCGAGCGAGCCCTTCGGAATGCCCAGCTTCAGCGTCGTCTTCATCGCGCGGCCTCCGTCCAGTCGGTCACCTCGGTGTTGAAGCAGGTGCGGGCGCCGGTATGGCACACGTTGCCGTCGCCCTCGCGCGCCGCCTGCACGAGCACCGTGTCGTCGTCGCAGTCCACGAGGAGCCGCTTGACGGCCAGGCGGTTGCCGGACGTCTCGCCCTTGGTCCAGAGCGTGTTGCGCGTGCGGCTGTAGAAGGTCACGTAGCCGATGCGGCGCGTGATGGCCCAGGCCTCCTCGTTCATGAAGCCCACCATCAGCACCTCGCCGCTCTCGTGGTCCTGCACCACTGCGGGCACCAGGCCGTCCAGTTTCGTGAAATCCAGGGTCATGCTCAATCCTTCGCTGTAGCGTCGTCAGAGGCGGCTGAAAGTCGCCGCTTCAGGCGGCTGGAACGCCAGGCGGGGTGCGCCACCACGAAAAAACCCCGCCGGATGCCGGCGGGGCTGCTCAGGTTCAAAGGTGAACGCTGACGTCGTGTGCGCTACACGTGCAGTCCAGCCGGCCCGCGATGGGGCAGGTGATGGTGGACATGATGCACGTGGATCGCTGTGAACACGACGGCAGAGAGCGTAGCCGAAATTGGCGTTCACCGCAAACCGGCGCACCCGGCGCACCCGGGGGCCGACGTGCTCACCGGGGCGCCCAGGCGAGCCGGCGCAGTCCGTCGCGCGCCTGTTCCGCCATCGCGCCGCCGAGCGCGATGTGGCGCTGGTAGTGGCGGATGGCGTCCTGCCGGGCGCCCTCGTCGCGATGCCACTGGCGCGTGGACCGGACGAAGCGGGCCGACCGGACGTAGCGGAGCTCGTAGGACTTGCCCAGGTTGAAGTGGGTCATGGGGTCGGTCTCGTTCGCCGCCAGCGCGCGCTGGAAGCACGACAGCCCCGCGTCGATCGACCCGCGCCCGACGTGGATGGCGCCCATCGCGTTCAGCACCTCGGTGTCGCCCGGCCAGCGCCGCTCCGCGGCCTCGAGCACGTCGAGCGCGTCGCTCGATCGGCCCAGGCGCAGGTAGGCGTCGGCCAGGTCGAAGTAGACGGGCTCGAACTCCGGGGCAGCCGACCGCACCCGTTCCCACGCAGTGGCGGCGGCCTTCGGGCTGTTCGCGGCCATCTCGGCGAACCCGAGCGCGTAGAACACCCACGGCCTGGGGGTGTCGAGGCGGACGGCATCGGAGAGCCGCGCCCTGGCGCGCTCGAGGTCCCCGCGTTCGTACGCGTCCCAGCCCTCGCGGGCGGCGGTTTCGGCTTCGGCCGATCCCGTCCCGCTCCCCGACGAGGAGGCCAGCGCGGCCACGTGGTCCGCGGCCACCGGCCGTATGTGGAAGGCATCAGGGTCGAGGGCCGCCGCGGGCTCGGCGGGTTGTGCGGGCAGCGCCGGTGCCGCGGGCGGGCCGGATACCGGGAGACTGGCATCGGGCGTCGGGGCAGGCGTCGCGGCTGCGGGCGCCCCACCGCCGGTCTCCGGAGCGGGTGGCGCCGCGGAACCGGGAGCCGCGGCCGTCGTCGGCGACGGTGACGGCGTCGCCCAGTAGCCCTGGCGCGCCCGCACCCGCAGCCCGCGGCGGCCGACGACGCGCAGTCGCCGCCACTCGCCCGTCATCGGGCCCTCCGGCTCGAACGCCACCACGTAGTGCCGGCGCTGGTCGTTGGCGATCCTGGCCAGCGCCGGGCCCGCGTCGTTCCGGCCGCGCACCACGTAGCCGCCGGTGTCGTTGGCGGCGGCGTTCATGGCGTCTTCGCTCGTGCCCGCCATGGCCGACCCCAGCGGCGAGTCACCGGCCGTCCATCCGGTCCGGTCCAGGACGTCCCCGCCGCGCGCGGCCCGGGCCGTGCCGAGCGCATCCACGAAGTAGAAGATGACATCGGCGCGGGCGGCGTCCTCGATGAGGCCCCGCAGCGCCGCGAGCTGCTCCCGCACCTCGAACCCGCTGCTCAGGACGACGACGGCCTTCCGGCCGGGCGCGGCCCGCAGGCCCCGCGCCAGGGCCCGCCACGCCGCCAGGCTCTGGGTGGCGGTCTGCCGGAGGTCGGCGGACAACCGCCGGGCCTTGGCCATCAGCTCGATCCGGGCGCTCGAGCCGCCGTCCTTCTTGCAGGCGTCGGGATCGTCGGTGCACGCCCGCCGCACCGCCTGATCCAGCGTCGGCCCGTCGTCCCCGGCAATCAGGACGGCCTCGGCTTCGTCGACCAGGCGGGGCCAGTCTCCGGCGTCGCGGCGCCAGCGCAGCCGGGTGGCGGGCGGTCGGGCGGCGTCGAGGGCCTCCACGAGCGGAGCCCGCTCGGTCATGAGCCCTCCGCCGGCAAGCCGGCCGCCGACGAAGACGCCCGCCAGCTGTGCGGCCGGCAGCGTCGGGAGGAAGGCCGCGGCCGCCGAGGTCAGCCGCCTGAACGCCCCCGGATCCACGTGGGCGTCGTCGAAGGCCAGGATCAGGGCCCCGGGCGCTTGGGGCGCCTGCGCGTCCGGCTCGTCCCGGCCCCCGGCGCCGTCGCCAGGCATCCCCATCAGGAGCAGGTCCCGGACCGGGCGCCGGACCCCGTCGTCGTAGACCTCGAAGTCGTCAGCCGTGAGCCCGGGGACGAAGGCGCCCGACCCGTCCTCGACCCATACCGGCACCTCCACGAGGGACGTCTCGATGCGGAGGGTCGGTTGATCGGGCGGGCCTGGCGGGAGGGGCTGCGGCTGCCGGGCCCCGGCCGTAACAGCGAATAAAAGGAGAATAACCGGGAAAAATGCCGCCGACCGCCGGATGGCGGTCAGCCGAGCCCCGCTGCACGGAAGATCGGCCCGCATTCAGGCCCTTTCGGCCCGACTATATGTCATAGTTTGAGCTGTACTCATGTTTTCTATTTGCATTTGCTAGGAGGGGGATGATGAGAAGGAGCTGGCGCTTGAGCACCATCGTGCCGATCGTGCTGACACTGCTCGCAGTGCCCGCCTTTGGCCAGGTGTACCAGGGCCGTATCGAAGTGACGGTCGTCGATCCGTCCGGGTCGGTCCTGCCCGGCGTGACGGTGACGATCGCCGGGCCCCAGAACACGACCGCCGTGACCGATGCCCGCGGCGAAGTCCGGTTCCTGAACCTGCCGACGGGCACCTATTCGGTCACGTCGGTCCTGTCCGGGTTCGTGGACTACAGCAACTCCGACGTCCAGGTCGTCGCCGGCGGATCCGTGAACCTCAAGGTTCCCATGCGCCTCGCCGGGGTGCAGGAGACCGTGTCGGTGTCGGCGGAGACGCCCGTCATCGACATCCGCCGCCAGACGACGCAGACCAACGTCACGCTGGAAGAACTGCAGAACATCCCGAGCGCACGCGACCCGTGGGTCGTCATGCAGTCGGTGCCCAGCATCGTGGTGGACCGCGTGAACGTGGGCGGCTCCGAGTCCGGGCAGCAGTCGAACTTCACGGCCAAGGGCGCCCAGCGCGGCGACGCGACCTGGAACGTCGACGGCGTGCCCGTGACCGACATGTCCGCCACGGGCGCGACGTCGACCTACTTCGACTTCGACGCCTTCCAGGAAATCAGCATCACCACCGGCGGCGCCGACGTGACGAGCGCGACACCCGGCGTGCAGCTCAACTTCGCCATGAAGACCGGCAGCGACACGCCGCACGGCTCGGCGCGGACGTACTTCGAGAACGAGAGCCTGCAGTCGAACAACATGCCGGCCGACCTGGCGGCCGCGATCGGCGGCGCGAGCGGCAAGGGCAACCGCACCGATCAGTACGCCGACTACGGCTTCGACGTCGGCGGCCCCATCATGAAGGGCAAGTGGTGGGCCTGGGGCTCCTACGGCAAGACCGACGTGCGCATCCGCACGCTGACCGACGTCCTCGACCGCACCATCCTCGAGAACTACGCCTTCAAGTCGCAGGCGCAGCTCTCCGATACGTGGCGGCCGTCGTTCATGTACTTCCGCGGCGACAAGCTGAAGTACGGGCGCGGCGCCAGCGCGACGCACCCCGACGAGACGACCTGGAACCAGAGCGGCCCGACCAGCATCTACAAGGGCGACCTGAGCTTCACGAAGCAGAACCTTTACGTGGTCGGCCGCTACGCCTACGCCGACATGGGGTTCACGCTCGACCCGCGCGGCGGCCTGGGCTCCGGCGACGAGGTCTACCAGGACGACGACGGCGTGTGGCACAACTCCTACGTCTACTACTCCACCAAGCGCCCGCAGAAGACCGCCAACATCGACGCGAACTACTTCGCGGGCCGGCACGAGTTCAAGTTCGGCTACGCCTACCGGAAGTTCCCGGTGGACTCGATCTCGCAGTGGCCGGGCTCGAAGATCATCACCTACCACGTGGGCTATCCGGACCTCTACGTGAAGGTGGCGCGTGACACCAAGCAGAAGACCGAGGGGAACTACCAGAACTTCTACGCCGGCGACACGATCACGCTCGATCGGGCGACGATCAACGTCGGGTTCCGGTGGGACTACCAGACCTCGAGCCTGCTCGCCAACTCGGTGGAGGGCGTGAGCGGCTTCCCGCTGCTGGCGTCGATCTCGGCGCCGGCCGTGAACAACGCGGTGAAGTGGAGCAACATCACGCCGCGCCTGGGCATCACCTACTCGCTCACCGAGGACCGCCGCACGCAGGTGCGCGCCAGCTACTCGGAGTTCGCGTCGCAGCTGAGCGCCTCGCAGGCGAGCTTCATCAACCCGGTGGGCTATTCGTACATCTACTACAACGGCATCGACAGGAACGGGGACAACGTCGCGCAGTACGACGAGATCCTGTTCAGCGACGGCCTGCAGTACTCGTACGGCATCGACCCCGACAACCCGACGAAGACCGAGAGCACGAACCGGATCGGCGATGTCAATGCGCCGAAGACCCGTGAAGTGATCCTGGGCGTTGACCGCGAGCTCGGGCGGAACTTCGGCGTGAGCGCGTCCTACACCTACCGTTACATCAACCAGGTCACCTGGACTCCGCTCATCGGCGTCCGGTCGCCGCAGTTCACCCAGGTCAACACGCTGAGCGGCAACTCGCCGGAGACGGGCTCCTACTCGATTCCGCTCTACGGCCTGCCAGCCGCCTTGACGCCGGTCGGCAACGGACGTGAGTTCGAGAACCGCGACCAGTACCACCAGCGCTTCCAGGGTCTCGAGGTGTCCGCCACCAAGCGGCTCTCGAACCGGTGGATGATGCGGGTGGGCTTCTCCACCAACAGCCACACGGAGTACTTCGACGACCGGAACGTGTCGATCGAGGACCCGAACCCGAATCCGCGCTCGACGCCGGCGAACTCGCCTGGGCCGCTCGTGGACGGCGGGCAGGTGATCCAGCGCAGCGCCGGCAGCGGCAAGAGCGAGATCTACCTGATCGTGCCGAAGTACCAGTTCATCGCCAACGGCCTCTACCAGGGTCCGTTCGGCATCAACTTCGGCGCCAACTACGTGGCTCGTCAGGGCTACGGCCAGCCGTGGTTCGAGAGCAACGTCAGCGTGGGTGACCAGCTCGGACGCCGGCGCGTGCTCCTGACCAAGGACATCGGGGGCGATCGGCTCCCGACCGTGCACTCGGTGGACGTGCGCGTCGAGAAGGCCTTCCAGATCAAGACGTCGAACCTCTACCTGGATCTCGACGTGTTCAACCTGGGCAACGCCGCCACGGTGCTCGGGCGCCAGTTCGACCACCGGTTCGCCGCGACGTCGGCCACCGGGTTCGGACGCACGCTGGAGATCATGAACCCGCGGATCGCCCGACTGGGCATCCGGTTCACGTTCTAGGCTCCGCGCCTCCGTGAGGGAGGCCGGTGGGACACACGGCAACGGGCCGGGGCGTGGTGCCCCGGCCCGTGGTCTTTTCGGCGCGTGTCGGCGTCTACGGCGTCGAGACCGAGACGACCGAGAGCGACTGCGTGCGGCGGCCGGTCCTGACGAGCATCGCGATCTGCGAGCCGTCGTCGCTCCACGCCGGCAGGCTGGCGTCGGCCACGCCGTCCACCTGCCGTTTCTCTCCCCGCTCGTCCATCAGCATCAGGTCGCCCTTCGCGTTCACGTACGCGATGGCCACTCCGGTGGCGGCCGGCGCCCAGCCGAACGTCGTGCCTGGGACCACCGCTTCGTTCTTCCAGGTCCCGAGGCTCTCGCCCTTGAGGCGCAGCTCGAAGATCTGCACGGCCTGGCGCTGGTTGTGGGCGCCCGCCACCTCCTCGACGCTGATGCCGGACGCGCCGGGATCGGCCCCGCCACGCGCGAGATCGCCGCCCATCGGGGTGGCCGTCGACGTCACCGCCTCGGTCCGCTGGTCCACCGCAATCTGGAACGTCGGCTTCGCCGGGGCCCCGCGGCCCGACTTCCACGTCCAGTAGGCGTTGGCCCACGCGGGCGGGCCGTCCACCTTCTTCATGGCGCCCGTGGCCACCGTCGCGACGGCGTGCGTCACGGTCTGCCCGTTCCGCCGCGTCTCGACGAACTGCAGGTAGATCTCCTTGCGATCCGGCGACCAGGCGAGCTGCCTCGCCTCGCCCTTCCACTTGCCGCCGTCGATCTGGGCGACCGCGGTGGGCGCCGTGACCTCGAGCGCCGTGGCGTCCACGGCCTGGGGCGCTTGCGACAGCATCATCCACAGGAGCAGCATCACCAACCTCCGTTGCCGCCCGGCATGGACGGCGACCCCCGTCGCACTAGGGACGTTCCAACCGCGCGAGCCGTTCGGCCAGCTCCGGCGAATCAGGCAGGGCAGCCAGACCGGCCCGCAGGGCCTGGACCGCCAGCCCGGGGCTGTCCAGCCGCACGCACGCATCCGCGATGGCCAGGTAGGCCGACACCAGCGTCGGGTCGAGCTGCACGGCATGCCGCCAGGCTCCGATCGCTTCTCGGTCGTCGCCCGCCATGGCGTGCGCCCAGCCCGCCAGGAACGCCACCCCGGCATCCTCGTCGGACAGGACCGGCTCCCAGGCCTCCAGGGCGCCCGTGAAGTCGCGCCGCGCGAACCTCGCCATGCCCGCGAGCAGACGCTGACCGGACGGGGCGGCGCCGGTCGCGGGCTCGATGCCCCCGTCCAGGCGATCCCAGCCTGCCGACGCCGCGATGCCGAAGGCGTCGGTCGCCAGGCCGGCCGCGGCTGCCGCCAGGCGCGCCCGATCGAGGGTCGCCTTCGCGACGGCGCCGTCGAGCACCGAACGCGGGTCCACCAGGCGCGGATCCGTCGCACCGGCCCCGGTCGTCGGCCGTGCCGAGGGCGCTGCTGGCGGACCGGCGAGTACTTCGATTTCGCGGGACAGCTCGGCGACGATCCGGCCGCCAGCCGTCACGACACCGCGGGCGACGTACTGGCCCGGTGCGAGGCCGTCCAGGGGCAGGTCGACCTGGACCGGCCGCACGAACCCGCGATCCGTCAGCGTGGCCGGCATCGGATCGCCGTCCATCTCCAGCGTGGGCGACTGGCCCACGGGCGCCACGGCCAGGCGGACGCGGAGGTCGGCCAGCGCGCGTTCGGTGGGACCGTACACCTCGACGACGCCCGGCAGGACGTCGCCGGCGTGCCCCGTGGGCCGGACGGCCAGGCCGTGTTCGGAGCCGAAGACGAGATCGCTGGCCGTGACGTCGCCCGCGCCGAGGGCGCGCACCTCGAACCGTCGATCGGCGCTCCCCATCACGCCGCCCGGCTCGCGCACCACGACGCGCATCAGGTACTGCCCGGCGCCCAGGTCGAACTGCACCTTGTAGGCGCCGCGCCCGGTGGCCTTGTCCGAGGCCGGCGCGTCGGGCAGGGGCATGACGTCGGTGCCGCTGGCCGCGACGCGCCCGTCGACCGCGTCCTTCACGACGAAGACCACGTCGGCCGCCCGCGCGTCCGGGCTTGCGATGGGAAGATCCGCTTCGAGGCTCAGGACCACGCGCTGCCTGGCGTCGCTCCCGCCGCCCAGCGTGTAGGTGGTGAACTCGACGGGCAGGCCCTGCTGCGGGAACGGCGCCCGCAACGCCACGTCGATGCCGCGCCGCCGGTCGGCGGGCGACGGTGTGTCGGGCTCGAGCGCGTATCCGGAGCGCGCCTTGACGGTCACGCCGCGCCGCCGGACCGAGACCGACACCCGGCGGTAGGCGGCACGGTTCCCGAGGGCCGCGGCGCTCGGCTCGAAGCCGACCAGGTAGTAATCCTGCGACTCCGCCGCCACGCGATCGAACACGTCGTCCATGTGCGAGGTGGCGTCCACGAAGAGCGCGCCGTCGGTCTCGGCCGCCAGCCCGCCGATCGACTCCAGCCGGCTCGACACCTCGGCCTGGGTGTCGCCGCCGGTCGGGCCGCTGTCGCGCAGGGTGTCGCTGCGCCGGTTGAGATCCAGGGCGTAGACCACGCCGTGCGCGCGCGCCGCCGCGGCCGCCGCGCGCTCGAGGTCGCGCGACACGTTGTCCACGAAGAAGCCCTCGGACACGAGCACGACGGCCTTGCGTCCCTCGATGCCCTCCAGATCGCGCAGCAGCGCCGTCAGCGCCAGCAGGAACTGCCGCGCGCGCTCGTCTTCCCGGCGCGCGATCGTCGAGGCGTCCTCGCGCACGAGCTGCGTGGAGTACGAGTCGCCGCCGCCCGCGCGCCCGGCCGCCCCGCCCGTCCGGGTCGTATCGGTCGTGCCGCTCTCGGCGGCCAGGCGCGTGGCCACCTGCGACAGCACGAGGTCGTTGCCGCGGATGATCTGCCGCGCCTCGTAGGTGGTCATGGAGCCGAGTGCCCCGATGCCCGTGCGCTCGAGATCGCCCCGGACCTTCGGCAGCTCCGCGATGGCCCGCTCGACGTCGGCCGAGAAGGTCAGCCGCGGGCCGGGTCCCGGGAAGGCCGCCAGCGCCACCCGGTCGCCCGGCCGGATCCGTGTGCGCAGGAAGCGTTCGGCCGCCAGCCGGGCCCGCTGCTCGTTCCCGGCGGTGATGTGCTGCTGGTCGAACACGAGCACGTAGAGGTGTCCGCGCGGGGCGCCGCGGTTGGTGGAGACCTCCGAGCCGATCGTGCGGCTGGCCACCTCGACGTAGGGCGCGTCGGGCTCGTC
The DNA here is from genome assembly GCA_041394705.1 of Vicinamibacterales bacterium. GTDB lineage: Bacteria > Acidobacteriota > Vicinamibacteria > Vicinamibacterales > UBA2999 > CADEFD01. The sequence continues at coordinate 33,942 of JAWKHS010000013.1, read as the reverse complement.
CACGTGCTGGAAGAACACGACGGGGCGCGGCTGCCCGTTCTCGAGCACCGTCACCTCGTCCTGGCGCACGTCCTTCACGGGCCGGCCGGCGCCGTCGAGGACGCGCGCGTCGAGCCGGGCGATCTCGACGCCGGTGCGGAAGACGGGCGTCTGATCCGCGGGCGCCTGGCCGGCGCGTGCGAGGAGCGGAGCGGCCAGCAGGGCCGCGCACGCGAACGCGGAAAGCCATCTCGTCATCGGCATTGGGCTCTGAGCGCCCCCGGCCGGGCCGGGGGTGACGAATGGGCGCGATGCGTCCACGAGTGTACTCGCGCCCGGCGCGGGCGTCACCGGCGGGACAGCAGCCGTTCGAGCTCTGCGATGTCCGGACCGTAGAGCGCGCGCGGCGCCTCGCGCACGAAGCGCTCGATGACGGGCCGCGCCTCGGCGGGGTTGGTCCGGAGCAGCGCCAGCGCCAGATTGTGCATGGCGTCGAACTCGCGCGGATCCAGCTCGACGGCCCGCCGCCAGGCCGTGATGGCCGCCGGGATGTCGCCGCGGCTCGCCTCGGCCACCCCGAGCCCCGTGTAGGCGGGGGCGAGGGCGGCGTCGACGGCAATGGCCTTCTGGAAGCGTTCGCGCGCCCCCGCGGCGTCGCCGGCCGTGAGCAGCGCCGCCCCCGCGTTCTGCAGGGCCATGGCGTCGTCGGGCGCGGCGGCCAGCACCCGGTCGAAGACCTGCAGCGCATCGCCCGGCCGCCCGGAGCGGGCGTACGCCATGCCGAGCGCGCGCAGCGCCTCCTCGTCGGGCGGGTCGGCGGTCCGCTGGTCCTCGAGCAGCGCGACGGCCTCGGGCGCCGCGCCGGCCTCGGACAGGTAGGTGCCGAGCTGCGCGCGCAGATCCGGCGACGCCAGGCCGCGCGCGATCGCGCCCTTGAGCACGGCAATGGCGCCGGCGGCGTCGCCGCGGCGCCAGTGGATGTAGCCCAGATGACGATAGGCCACCGCGATGTCGGGGCGGGCCGCGACGATCTCGCCGTAGACGCGCTGCGCCTCGTCCAGCTCGCCCCGCTCGATGAGCTCGACGCCGCGGTGGATCTGCAGCTCGATCTCGACGAGCCGCTTCGGGTCGTCCTCCACGCCGTACTCGGTGCGCCGGGGCGCCGTGTCGTTGCCGGCCACGTAGCCGAGCGCGCGCAGCCGGCGCAGGACCTCGGGCGACTCGGCCTGGCGCTCGCCGGGCAGGGCCGCGTTCAGCGACGAGAGCCTGGCCTGGAGCGGTCGGCGCCGGACCGGGTCCGCGTCGAAGAGGTTGTGCGCCTCGGCGGCGTCGGCCGCCAGGTCGTACACCTCCGGCACCGGGAGGTCGATGAACTTGTCGCGGCCCACGACCACGCCCCTGAGCGGCGCCCAGCCCCGGTTGAGCGAGGTGGTCAGCGCCTCGAAGTACGACGTCGTGTCGGGCGCGGGCTGGCCGTCCAGCGTCTTCAGCAGCGACCACCCGGGCAGGCCCTCCGCCGCCGGCATTCCCAGCGCGTCGAGCACCGTCGGCACGATGTCCACGTGGCGCACGGGCGCCTCGGAGGTCGCCGCCGGCTCGCCACGGCGTCCGGACCCGACCTGCGCCACCACCAGCGGCACGTGCAGCGTCGGCTCGTACGCGAAGAGCCCGTGCGTCATCTCACCGTGATCGCCGAGTGCCTCGCCGTGGTCGCCCGTGAGCACGACCAGCGTCGGACGGTCGGCGATGGCGTCCGCGTCGGCCAGCAGCGGCGCCAGCGCCCCGTCCGTGTAGGCGACTTCCCCCGCGTACGGCCTGTCCTTGTAGGTTGCGTCGTACGGCGCCGGCGGGTCGTACGGCGCGTGCGGGTCGAAGACGTGGACCCACAGGAACCACTTGCCGCCGCGGTGCGCGGCCAGCCACTCGCGGGCGAGGGCCACGACGACCTCGGCCCGGCGTTCGGGAATGGCGATGTCGGTGGGCGCGTCGGAGGTCTGCAGCCGGTCGTCGTAGCGGTCGAATCCCGCGTCGAGCCCGAACCGCGAGTCGAGGACGTAGGCCCCGACGAACGCGGCGGTGGCGAAGCCCTGCGCCCTCAGCCGGGCCGCCAGCGTGGGCATCGAGGCGGCGAGCCGGAAGCCGTTGTTGTCGCGGACACCGTGGTCGAAGGGGAAGCGGCCGGTGAGGATGCTCGTGTGCGATGGCAGGGTCACGACCGCCTGCGAGTGCGCGAAGTCGAACCGCGCGCCGCGCCGGGCCAGGCCGTCGATGGTGGGCGTGGCCGCCCGCCCGGGTCCGACTCCGGCGCCGATCGCGTCGGCGCGCAAGGTGTCGATCGTGACGAGCAGCACGTTCTGATCGGCCGAGCGATCGACGATCGCCGCCGGGGATCCGCCGGATCGATACCAGGCCACCCCGGCCGAGAGCACCGCCGCGGCCGCCACGAGGACGACCAGCGGGGTCCAGGATCGCCGGGCCGTCGGACGTGGCGTGTCGGGACCGGCGGGGGCGGATGGCCGGGACGCCGGCGCCGGCGGCGCGGGCTCCGCGCGCCTCCTCCGCTTGCTCATCGGGGCGGCCTTCCAGCGGTCTCGCGCGTCGCCGCCTCGCGCTGCAGGCCCGCGGCGCGGGCCGGCTCGCCGAACATGGTCCAGAGGCGGGCGCCGAGGCCGTAACCTTCGGCGGTCGGCACGTTCTGGACCATCGATCCGATCGTCCGTTCCACGCCGTCGTCGCGCCCCTGCGACCGGTAGAGCATGGCCAGGCCCGCCCATGCCTGGAGGTTGGCGGGGAAGAGCGTGACCTCTTCCCGGAACTGGGCCTCGGCCTCGGCGTTGCGTCCGAGGCGGGCGAGGGTGTCGGCGGTGTAGTAGTGGACCTCGGTCAGCGTGACCGACGTCTCGTCCAGACGCCGCAGCGTCTCCTGGAAGCGTGCCAGGGCCGCCTCGTAGCGGCCGGCGGCGTGATCCAGCAGGCCCTGGACGTAGCTGGCCATGGGCAGTGTCGGGTCGGCCTTCTCGGCGAGCTCGGCGTAGCGCCGCGCGTCGGCTGGCGCACGGCGGGCCAGCGCCACCTTCGCCAGCAGCTCGTAGGCGCCGCCCTCGAGCCGACGGTCCTCGGTGGCGAACTTCGCTGCCAGCTCGGCGTGCGCCTGGGCCTTGTCGAGATCCCGTTGCCGCAGGTACACCGCGGCCAGGCCCGAGAGCGCGCGCGCGTCGGTGGCGTCCAGGGCCACGAGCCGCTCGTAGGCGTCGATCGCCGCGGCGAGGTCGCCGGCGCGGATGGACGCGTTGGCGAGCTGGTGCCACACGTCCTTCATCGCCGGGTTGTCGGCCAGGATCGTGCGGAAGCCGGCGATGGCCTCGCCGAAGCGCCGCTCGCCCATGAGGTCCACGGTCTCCCGGTACAGGCGCAGCGTGCCGATCTTGTCCTTGGGGTCGGCCAGCTGCAGGCCGTCGCCGGCGGGCACGGCCGCCGTGACGCTGACGTACCCGAGTGCCGCCAGGCGCCGCCGGTCCTCGTCCGAGACCGCCGAGGGCATGTCGATGGCGCGGCCGGCGATCAGCCGCTCCAGACCCGCGCGGAAGCCCGAGGCCACCTGTGGCTGCTCGGCCGCCAGGTTGGTCCGCTCGCCGGGATCGGCCGTCAGCTGGTACAGCTCCTCGCGCGGCGCCTTGATGTAGCGGTAGTCGTTGGCCGTGATGCTCGTCAGCTCGCTCCAGCCGAAGTGGTAGCGCGGATACAGGGCCTCGGCGTAGATGCCGGTGTCGCGGACCGGCCCCGTGCCGTCCATGAGCGGCACGAGCGAACGGCCCTGGAGGTCGGACGGCACCGGCAGGCCGAGGCCGTCCAGGATCGTCGGCAGGACGTCGATGTGCTGGACCGCCGCCGCCACGCGGCGCCCGCCGGCCTTCTGTCCGGGCCGCTTCACGATGAGCGGCACGTGGGTCGTCTCGTTGTACAGGAAGACGCCGTGCTCGAGCTCGCCGTGGTCGCCCAGCCCCTCGCCGTGGTCGGCCAGCAGCACGATCGTGGCGCGGTCGTACAGCCCGCGCGCCTTCAGGTCGGCCACGAGTCGGCCGACGAGCTCGTCGGCATAGGCGATCTCGCCGTCATACGGCGCGTACCGGGCGAAGCGGGCCGGCGGTGCGTAGGGCTTGTGCGGTTCGTAGAGATGGAGGAACAGGAACCAGCGGGGATCCTGGCGCCGCCCGATCCACTGCTCCGCGATCGCCAGCGACTCGGCGCCGTCGCGCTGCACCTGGCCCACCGACAGTTCCGGCGACTGGATGGCCAGCGCGCTGTCGTACATGTCGAAGCCCTGATCGAGGCCGACGTCCTTGCGCAGCACGTACGCCGACACGACGCCGGCGGTCGCATAGCCGCGCTCGCGCAGCATCCCCGGCAGGAGTCGTTCGCCCGGCTTGACCGCGAAGCCGATGTTGTCGCGGACGCCGTGCTCGAAGGGCAGTCGGCCCGACAGGATCGACGTGTGCGCGGGCAGCGTCTGCGGGGAGTGCGAATAGGCCCGCTCGAAGAGGACGCCGTCGCGCGCCAGGGCGTCAAGGGCGGGCGTCGGGACGTTCGAGTACCCGTAGGCGGGCAGGTGATCCGCGCGCAGCGTGTCGATCGAGATGAGGACGATCGGGCCGTCGGCGGCGCGATCGCGCGTCCACCACCCCCAGCCGGCCGTCGCGGCCACGGCCGCGAGGGCCACGGCCGCGGCGATTCCCGACCACCGCGCGCGGCCGCCTCGAGCCGCCGTCGCGTGATCGGACCGCGATCGCGCGCTCATTCGGGGAATTGTACTTCAGCGCTCCTGGCGGCCACGGGCAGGTGGACGACCGTCCGCACGCCGTCGCCGCCGTCGTCGCGCCGCACCTCGCCGCCGATCGCGGTCACGATCGGTCGCAGCGCGTCGAGGCCGGCGCGCGCACCGCGGGGCGCCGCCGGTGAGTCGGTGCGCACGTCGATCCCGCCGTGCCCGGCCTCGATCACCTCCAGCGCGGCGAATGCGGGAACGGCGCCGCCCCCGGGGGGCGCGAGCCTCGTCGTGATGTGGATCGTGCCGCCCTCCGGCATCGCATCGCGCGCGTCCACGACCAGGGCCGCGACGATCTGCTGCACGACGGCCCGGGGCGCGGACACCATCGTCATGCCGGCCGGCGCGTCCGCTTCGACGCTCACCACGCGGCCGACCAGCCGCCGGATGACGGCCGCCGTGTCCGTGGCGACGGCGCCCAGATCCACGGGGCCCGCACCGGCGGCGGGCGCGACCGTGATCTGGCGCAGGTGGCGGACCAGGTGCGTGGCGTCGCCCACCGCGCGCGAGGCCTCGTCGAGATCCTCTTCCGCCGACGTCCCGGCGGGCACGGTCTCCCGGGCCATCGACACATTCGCCAGGATGACGCCGAGCAGGTTGTTGAGCTCGTGGACGGCCGTGTCCACCAGCCGGCCCGTCAATTCGAGGCGGGCCGACCTCAGCAGCCGCGCGAACTGGTCGTCGTCGGACGGATGGGTGCCGGAGCCCGAAGCGGCCGTCGCGGTCATGGCTGTCCCCCCAGAGCGATTCGCAGGATATCCGCCATCTGCTGCTGGCTGAAAGGCTTCTCCAGCACGAGCGTCACGCCGATGTCACGGAAGTCCGCCAGGACCTTGTCCTCCACCCGGCCGCTGGCGAGCACCACCGGGATCTCCGGCGCGATCTTCCGGGCCGCGCGCGCGAAGGCCAGCCCGCCCAGCCGCGGCATGTGCAGGTCGGTGATGATGAGGCGGATCGTCTCGCGCTGGTCCATGAGCGCGCCGAGCGCGTCGTTGCCATCGGCCACCGTCACGGCGCGGAAGCCCAGGCGCTCCAGCACCTTCTTCGCGAGCCGCCGCACGCCGGCCTCGTCGTCCACGTACAGCACCAGCTCGCCCCCGCCGCGGGCCGCCGGCGTGACCGACCTCGGTGCATCGGGTGCGTCCGGGGCGTGCGGCGGCAGGTAGACCGTGAAGGTGGAGCCGGCGCCGGGCGCCGAGCGTACCTGGACGAGGCCGCCGTGGCCCTTGACGATGCCGAGCACGGTCGACAGGCCCAGGCCCGTCCCTTCGTGCGGCTTGGTCGTGTAGAACGGGTCGAAGATCCGGTCGAGGTCGGCCGCCGGGATGCCGGTGCCGGAGTCGGTCACGCGGAGGACCACCGCGGGCGCGCCAGGCGCCAGCCCTGCGCCCTGGTCCTCGTGCGCGTCGATCGGCGGCACGGTCTCCACCGCCGTCTCGATCGTCAGGCTTCCGCCGTGCGGCAGTGCGTCCCGCGCGTTGACGCACAGGTTGAGCAGGACCTGATCGAGCTGCGTGTGATCGCCCAGGACGAAGGTCGGCGCGTCCGGAAGACGCGTCGTGAGACGGATGCTCTTCGGGAAGGTGGAGGCGACGATCTTCTCGATCTCGCGAACGAGCTGGCAGGTGTCGATGGGCGTCCGCCCCCCGTCGGAGCCCTTGGCGAAGGTCAGCAGCTGGCGGACCATGCCCGACGCCCGCGCCGCGCTCGACGCGAGCGTGTCGAGCACGTCGGCCTGCCCGGGGTTCGACAGCGTCAGCATCTGGATCGCCATCGTGATCGGCGCCAGCGCGTTGTTCAGGTCGTGGGCGATGCCGCCCGCCAGCGTGCCGATGGCGTCCATCCGCTGCGCGCGGAGCACCTGGCGCTCCAGGCGCCGCCGCTCCGTCACGTCGCGCACGCTCCAGACCCGTCCCACCACCGCGTCGCCGACGCGCTGCGGCTGCGAGTACCACTCGAGGTGCCGCCCGTCCTGCAGCGTGACTTCGGCCACCGCCTGGGCACCGGCCTCCGATTCCGCGCTCCGCACCGCGGCGAGGAACGCCCCGGCGTCCTCGACCGACCGGGCCGCCGCGTCGAAGAGCTGATCGACGTCGAAGCGCTCGACGTCGGCGCGATCGAGCGGCCACAGGGCCAGGAACTTCTCGTTGAAGCCGGTCACGGGGCCCTCGCGGCTCGTCACGACGATGCCGTCGGTGGCGGCCTCGAGCGTCGCCGTCAGCAGCGCGTGGGACCGGCGCAGCTCCTGGTCGGCCTGCCGGCGTTCGGCGATGAGCGATCGGCCGCGCTGTTCGACGCGTTCCTCGAGCGTGGCGTTGAGCGCCCGCAGCTCGGCCTCGGCATCCCGCCGCCGGCGGTCCGCCCGCCGGGCCAGGATGAGGCTCCGGGCCGTGGCCACGAGCGGCTGGAGCTCGGCCACGAGCGTCGCGCCGTAGCCGCCGTCGCGGTCGGCCACGCCGACCACGCCGACCACGTCGCCGCCGACGGCGACCGGGAGCGCCAGGAACGTCCGGAAGCCGCGGGCGGCGGCGGGCGGGTCGGCGGTGCGGTCGCCCTTCACGATGGGCGTGGCGGTTGCGCTCGCATCCCGAAGCAGGTCGCGCATCCGCTCCACCTGACGGCGGGCGTCGGCATCGGCGCCCGCCAGCGCGGCCGCCGGTCCGGCGCTCATCGCCAGCGTCGTCATGGCGAGCGCGCCGGCGTCCTCGCGCGTCACCTCGTCGATGCACCCGCAGGCGCTGCCGGTGCTGTCGACCAGCACGTCGAGCAGGTCGTCGAAGGCGTCGTGGCCGTCAGGGTTGGCGATGAAGCGTTCGTGGACCCGGCGCAGGCCGTCGAGCATCCGGCGCTGGCGGTCCACGAGCCGACGCTGCGCCCGCACCTCGGTCTCGTCGCGGAACACGAGCACGACGCCGATGACCCTGCCGTCGCCGTCGCGGATTGGCGCGGCGCTGTCGGCGATCGGCACCGCGCGCCCATCCCGGGCGATCAGAGCCGCGTGGCTGCCCCGCTCGTGCAGTCGGCCGGTGGCGAGCACCTCGTCCACCGGCATCACCGCGGGAGCGCGCGTCCCTTCGTCCACGATCGGGAAGACGTCAGCCACCGGCCGGCCGAGGGCCTCCGCCTGGGTCCATCCCGTGAGCGCCTCCGCCACCGGGTTGAGCCGCGTCACGTGTCCGTCGACGTCGGTGGTCAGCACGCCGTCGCCGATGGACGCCAGCGTGACCTCGAGCCGCTGCTCGCTGTCCCGCAGCGCCGCCTCGGCGAGACGGATCGCCGTGAGGTCGGTCGCCACGCCGTCGCGGACCTGGCCGCCGTCGGGCAGGATCTCGGTCCGCCGCGAGCGGAACTGCAGCCAGCGCAGCTCGCCGGCCGCCGTGCGGACGCGGGCGTCGATCGAGGTCGGCGCGTCGGTGAGCAGCGAGGCCGCGATGCCCTCGCGCACCCCGGCGAGGTCCTCGGGGACGATGATGTCGAAGACGACCTCAGCGCGCTCGGTGAACGCGCGGGCCGGAATGCCCACGAGGTCCACGACGCTGTCGCTGATGTAGGGGCAGTGCATCCGCCCGTCGGGCGTGAACACCAGCCGGTACACCACCGTCCCGACGAGGTTGGCGTTGATGCCGGCCAGGACGCTCTCTCGCTCGCGGAGCTGTCCGCGGATGGCTTCCAGGCCGTCCGGGACCCCGTGGGTCCCGGCCGCGGCTTCGATGGCGGCGCGGGTGGATCGGCGCCGCAGGCGCCGCGCGTGGAGGGCCACCTGGGCGGCGCTGACCACGTCCTCTGCCTGGACGGGCCTGTCGAGGCAGGCCAGGGGCTCGACGAGGCCGCTGTCCCTGACGCGATCGACCGCCGGTGGCGCCCCGATGCACACCACGGCACACGCGGACCCGGTCAGGTCCAGGACCTGGCGCACGGCTTCGACCTCGCGGCCGTCTCCCAGGCAGAGAACGAGCAGGTCCGGCGGCCGTCCAGTCGTGCGGGTCCAGGCGCGCGGCGTGACCGCGAAGCCCAGGGCCTCGAGGGCCGTACACGCGGTCGGAGCGCTATCGTCGACGTCGCCGAGGACCCAGGCGGTCTGCACGTGGGGAGACGGTGCTGGCACGCGGGCGGAAACCGGCGGCTAGGATAGCGCGAAGCCGTCGCGGCCTTCGCCGCGGTGCAGCCGCGTGTGACGGTGCGGGCCCCCAGTCGCCAGAAGGCTGGTAGGATGCAGAAAATGTTCGAGCAAGAGCCCGACTCGGCTCCTCCCGTCGGGGCGGTGCGCGCGCTGGTGGTCGACGACGATCGGTCGCTGCGGCGCACGTTGTGCCGTGCCATCGCCCCTCTGGGCATCTCGGCGGTCGAGGCGGCCGACGGCCGCGAAGCGCTCCTCGCCCTCGAAGAGTTCGGGGACTTCCCGCTCGTCATCAGCGACCTGCGCATGCCGGTGATGGACGGCCTGGCGCTCCTGCGCGAGGTGCTGCGCCGCTACCCGGACACGGCCGTCATCATGCTCACGGGCGTGGCCGAGGTGGGGACCGCCGTCGAGGCCCTGCAGGCCGGCGCCGTCGACTACGTGTCCAAACCCGTCGTGGTGGGGGAGTTCCGCGCCCGGGTCGCCAAGGCGCTCGAGAAGCGCCGGCTGGTGATCGAGAACCGCTATCTCCAGGAGACCTATCAGGGCCGCCTGGAAGCGATGGTGCGCGAGCTCGATCACAAGAACAAGGAACAGTTCCTGGGCCAGATCCAGATGGCCGTCCGGATGCTGGAGAAGAAGGACTTCTACACGCGCGGCCACTCACGCCGCGTCAGCCAGTACGCCGTCCGGATGAGCGTGGTGCTCGGCTTCACCGGCGGGGCGCTCGACCAGATCCGGCTGGGCGGCGAGCTGCACGACATCGGGAAGATCGGGACCCGCGATGCGCTGCTGAACAAGCCAGGCCCGCTGACCACGGCGGAATTCGAGCACGTCCGTCAACACGTCATCGAAGGCGAGGAGATGCTCGAGCCCCTGCGCCGCGATTGGCCGGTCGTGCTCGAGATCGTCCGTTCCCACCACGAGCGGATGGACGGGCTCGGCTTCCCCGACGGCCTGCGCGGCGAGGCGATTCCGATGCCCGCGCGCATCGTGTGCGTGGCCGACGCCTTCGATGCCATGACCACCACCCGGGCGTACGGCGTCCGCAAGGACGCACTCCGGGCGCTCGAGGAGCTGAAGCGGCACGCGGGCAGCCAGTTCGACCCGAACGTGATTGCCGCGTTCGAGCAGGCGTTCCCGGACGTGACGCGCATTCCGTTCCTGCCGCAGGACGCCGAGCCGGGCCAGCGCGGCGACGTGCCGGCCGCCTCGTAGCCCGGCACTCCCGGAGCCCGCGCCGGCCGGCGCGTCGGCCGCGCCGCCCTCAGGCGGCGGAACCCGTCAGATGGAGCAGGTCATGTCCTGCCCGCAGCACATCGGCGACTTCACCTTGCCGTGCCCGCCAGGGCACTCGGAGACGTGGACCGACGAGCCATCGGCCTTCGTGATCGTCGAGTGCACGAGCTCCTGACCGCACTGCCCGCACGTCATCGACCCGATGCTCATCCCGCACTTCTCGCACTTGTAACCGGCCATGTCCACTCTCCGTGCCCGGCAGTCGAGGTCCGCCGAGGGCGGTCCGAACGGGCGTGGACAGGATATCAGCGGCCGGCGCTCGGGGGCGATGCCCGCGCGCCAGCCCGCTACTTGACCGGCGGCGCGCTGATCCGCGGCGCTCCCGACAGCATCTGGTTCAGCTTCCCGACCTGGTCCGTCAGGATGCGGTTGAGCGAGGCGACGACCCCGTCGGTCTCCTGGACGAGCTCCTTCGTGCGCAGCGTCTGTCCGTCGGTCGGCCGGGCCGGCGGGCGCGTGACCATGCCATACACCGACTGCACCTCCTCGCGCAGGCGCGGATACTGGCGATAGCCGAGATTCGCGACGGGCCGCACCATCTGCTCGTCACGCAGCGTCTTCAGGAGCCCGATGGTGGTGCTGGCCAGTTCGTACGTGCCTCGCGCGTTCGGCAGGCCCGCGTCCGGACCGCCCGCCTTGACCCGATCGGCCAGCTCGGTGAGCTGCTGGATGACGTCGTTGGTGCGATCGATCGTGGCGGTGACGCGCTCGACCAGGTCGCGCAGGGTCATGGCGGTGTCGAGCTGTGAGGTCAGGTCGGCCGCCGGGACCTCGGTGCGCGGGTCCATCCCGACCCGCACGGTCTTCTTCAGCGTGCGGCCTCCGGTCTGGAGGGCGACCGTGTAGTCGCCCGGCAGCACCCAGGGACCGGCGGCGCCGAAGCGCCGGAACGCGTTGTCGTCCTCGTCGCCGGAGCCGCGGCGCTGCTGCGACGCGCCCGGCCTGGGCCCGTCGTAGCGCAGATCCCACGTGACGCGGTTGACGCCGGCCTGCCCCGGCAGGTTTCGCAGCGTGCGGACGGTCTTGCCGGCGGCGTCGGCGATGACGATCGACAGGTCCCCCGTCCTGTCGGCCTTGAGGTAGTAGTCGATCGTGGCGCCCTGCGGCGGGTTGTCCGCCCGGTACAGCTTCTGGCCCAGGTTGCCGTCCCGGCCCCAGATCGTCCAGCGCACCGCTGGAGCCACGTCGAACAGGAACACGTCCGCCGCGAGGGCCTCCGAAATCTGCTGGACCGCGGCGGCGCGGTCCAGCACGTAGATGCCGCGGCCGTGCGTCGCCACGATGATGTCGTTGTCACGGGGGTGGATCTTGATGTCGCGCACCGGCGCCGGCGGCATGTTGTTCCGCATCGATGTCCACCGTGCCCCGCCGTCGAACGACACCCAGAGTCCCAGCTCGGTCCCCGCGTAGAGGACGTTCCTGTTCTTCGGGTCCTCGCGGATGACGTGCGACCAGCCCGCGCTCGTGGCGGTCCCCACCGTGAAGGACGTCCACGTCCTGCCGAAGTCCGTGGTCTTGAAGAAGTACGGGGCGTAGTCGTCGTCCCGATGGTGATCGGCGGCCACGTACGCCGTGCCCGCGTCGGTGTGCGAGGCCTCGACGTTCGGAATCCACGCATTCGGCGCCAGGCCCCTGATGTTGCCGACGACGTTCGTCCACGTCTTGCCGCCGTCCCTGGTCACCTGCACGTTGCCGTCGTCGGTGCCCACCCAGATGACGTTCGGATCGACCGGCGACGGGGCGATGGCGATGATGGTGCAGTAGAACTCGGCCGCGGTGTTGTCCACGACGATCGGCTCGCCAGACGAGACCTGCTTGCGCTTGTCGTTGGTCGTGAGGTCGGGACTGATGACGTCCCACGACTGGCCGGCGTTGGTCGTCCTGAACAGCACGTTGCCGCCGAAGTAGACCGTGTTCGGGTCCTGGGGCGACAGCTCGATGGGCGAGTCCCAGTTGAAGCGGTACTTGTGGTGCTCCATCGCGTCGCCCACCGACCCCACCCGGTTGGGGTACGGCGTGATCGTGCGCTGGGCGCCCGATCGGGTGTCGATGACGCTGATGACCCCGCCCTGCAGGTCCGTGTAGACCCGCCACGGGCGCGCCAGGTCGGGCACGGCGAAGAAGCCATCGCCGCCGCCCACGGTGTACCAGTCCGTCTTCCGGATGCCCTCGGCGGCGAGCGAGTGGCTCGGTCCGCACCAGGTGCCGTTGTCCTGCAGGCCGCCGCAGACCCGGTAGGGCTGCTGCAGGTCGTAGTGCACGTGGTAGAACTGCGTGAACGCGACGGTGTTGATCACCTCGAAGGTGGCGCCGCGGTCGTAGGAGATCTGGAACCCGCCGTCGCTGCCGCTGAGCACGCGCTTCGGGTTCGCCGGATCGATCCACAACGCCTGGTGGTCGCCGTGCACGTCACGGCCGATCGTCCGGAACGTGCGGCCGCCGTCCTCGGTGAGGTACAGCGCGCCGGACAGCGCGTACACGCGGTTGGGGTCCTGGGGATCGACGCGGATGTCGGCGTAATAGAAGGGCCGGAAGTTGATGTTGGAGTCCTTGCTGACCAGCCGCCACGAGGCGCCGGAGTCGTCGGTGCGCCACAGCTCGCCGCCGTAGTCGAGCGTCTCGCTCACCATGTAGACCGTGCTCGGGGTGCTGCGCGAGACGGCGACGCCGATCCGGTCGAGCATCTCGGGGATCCCCTTGGTCATCTTGGTCCACGTCGCGCCCCCGTCCATGGACTTGTAGAGCGCCGTCTCACCGCCGCCGCTGCGCAGGTGCCAGGGCTGCCGGGAGAAGGTGTACATGCCGGCGTAGATCTCGTTCGAGTTCTCGGGATTGACGTCGATGTCCGAGCAGCCCGTGCTCGTGTCCTTGTAGAGCACCTTCTGCCAGGTCCGTCCTCCGTCGGCCGTCCGGAACACGCCCCGCGCCTCGCTGCGGCCCCACTCCCGCCCCATCGCGCAGACGTAGGCGATGTCCGGGTTGCGGCCGTCGACGCGGATCCGGGCGATCCGGTCGGTGTCGCGGAGGCCCAGGTGGGCCCATGTCTCGCCGCCGTCGTTGGACCGGTAGACGCCGTCGCCGAACGAGGCGTTGTTTCGCGGGTTGCCTTCGCCGGTGCCGACGTAGAGGACGTTGGGATTGGACGGCGCGATCTCGATCGCCCCGATCGACAGCACGGCCTGGTGATCGAAGATCGGCCGCCAGGTGACGCCGGCGTTGGTGGTCTTGAAGATGCCGCCGTTGGCGCCCGCGACGTACATCACGGCCGGGTCGCCCGGCACGCCGACGAAGACCGAGACACGTCCCGCCTGGTTGGCCGGACCCAGCTCGCGCCACGCGAGGCGGGCCAGGGCGTCCATTTCCGGCGATCGCGGCGTGGCCTGCTGGGCCGCGAGTGGCCCGCTGCCGCCCGCCAGGCCGAGCACGCCGGCCGCGAACAGGGCGAGGAGCGGAACCCGAGGGGTGCGTCGTGTCATGACAGCCTCCTTCGACGCCGGGCGGCGACCCGGTGACCGGCGTGCGCGCCGAATGGTCGTGCCGGAGCAATTCGATTGCCAGTGACGACGCCGCGCAGCAGCGGACGCGCGTGCGGTGCGTGACCGGTGTCGGGGCCCGGCGCGCGGAAGAGTCCGCGGCGGGTGCGGATCGGCCTGCCTCGGCCGCGGCGGTCCGGACCCTGTGGCACACTAGCGTTCATGCGCACCAGAGCCATTGCCATCGCCCTGGCCGCCGTCGCGTCCGCCGGATACGGCTTCGCCGTACAGGCGAGGCAGGCCGCGACAAAGGTGGTCGTCTACAAATCACCGACTTGAGGCTGCTGCGGCGCCTGGGTGCAACATCTCCGGGCGGCAGGCTTCCAGGTGGAAGCCCACGACGTGAGCGATCAGCGGCTGGATCAGGTCGCGGCCGAGTCGGGTGTCACGGACGACCTGCGGTCGTGCCACACGGCCAAGGTCGAGGGATACACGGTGGAGGGCCACGTGCCCGCCGCCGACATCCGGAAGATGCTGAAGGAACGGCCGAAGATCACGGGCATCGCCGTGCCCGGGATGCCGATGGGCTCACCGGGCATGGAGCAGGGCAGCCAGAAGGACCCGTACAACACGGTGGCCTTCACCAAGGGCGGCGCGAAGACCGTCTTCGTCAAGCACTGAAGGCCGCCCGGGGCCGAACGGCGTTCAGCGCGCGAGTGACGCCTTCCTGGCCCACGCGGCGTACACCGGCAGCCCCAGCAGGACGATCGCGAAGCCCGGCCACGTGGTGGCCGGGCGGTACGCGACGAGCACGAGCAGAATGGCGGCCGCCCCGGCGATGTACAGCGCCGGCACCAGCGGATACCCGAACGCCTTGTAGGGGCGGGGCGCGTCCGGACGCGACCGGCGCAGCCGGAACACGGCCGCAATCGTCAGGATGTAGAAGAGCAGCGCCGCCGACACGATGTAGTCGAGCAGGTTGCTGTACACGTTCCCGTACGCGCCTGTCCCCGGGTCGAAGGTGCGCGGCAGCACCAGGAAGGCCGCCCACACGCCCTGCAGCACGAGGCCCCACGCCGGCACCTTCGCCGCGTTGAGCCGCCCAGCGCTCGCGAAGAACAGCCCGTCCTGGGCCATGGCGTAGTAGGCGCGGGCCCCCGAGAGCAGCAGGCCGTTGGCGCAGCCGAAGGTCGAGATCATGATGCCCACGGCCATGATCGTCGCGCCCGCGCCCTGGAAGATCCGATCGAGCGTGGCCGTGGCCACGCGGTCTCCGGGCACGTGCTGCATGGTGTCGAGTGGCAGCGTCACGAGGTAGGCGACGTTGGCCAGCACGTAGAGGCCGATCACGATCACGGTGCCGAAGGCCAGCGACAGCGGGACGTTGCGCTGCGGCTCCTTCACCTCGCCCGCCGTGAACGTGATGTTGTTCCACGCGTCGGCCGAGAAGAGCGAACCCGTCTGCGACACGGCGAGGGCCACGAAGAGCCCGAAGGCGGTCGTGGCGTCGAGCCCGGGCACCACTGGCGTGACGCCCCGGGGCGTCCACGCGGCGCCGAAGTTGCCGGCCACGGCCTCGGCGTTCCAGCCGGCCAGGATCCCGACGGCGGCCAGGCCGACGAGGGCACCCGTCTTCGTCGTGGTGAACAGGTTCTGGATGACCTTTCCGTACTGCAGCCCGCGCGTGTTGGTCCACGTCAGGAGCGCGATCAGGAGCAGCGCGACGCCCTGCGTGGTGGACAGCGACAGGGCGTAGCCGGTGGTGAGGTGCACCGGCGGCACGAGGTACCGATCGTCGGCGATGGCCGGCCAGAGCGCGCCGAGGTAGCGCGCGAAGCCGACGGCCACGGCCGCCGCCGTGCCGGTCTGAATCACCAGGAACAGCGTCCAGCCGTACAGGAAGCCGCAGAGCGGGTTGTACGCCTCACGCAGGTACACGTACTGGCCGCCGGCCCGGGGCATCATCGTCGCCAGTTCGCCGTACGACAGCGCGCCGACGATCGTCAGGAAGCCCGTGAGCACCCAGGCGGCCAGGAGCCACCCGGGGCTGCCGAGGAGCCGCGCCATGTCGGCCGAGACGATGAAGATGCCCGAGCCGATCATCGAGCCGACCACGATCATGGTCGAGTCGTAGAGGCCCAGGCCCCGCGTGAACTCGGTGTCGAGCGTCGAGACGTCCGTCGCTGTCGAGGCCGGGCCGGCGGCGCTCACGCGCGTCCCCGGGCGTGCCACGCCGTGAGAACGCCCGCTTCCTGGGCGGCCGTGGCGCCCGCCTTCAGCGTCTGGCGGTCCATCGGGCGTCCGTGATGGAAGGCGAGCGTGGCCGACGCCGTGTCCGCCAGGGTGCGGAACGTGAGGCCCGCCTCCACCTCGCGCGTCAGGTCGAAGCGCGCGAAGCCCTCCCAGCCGGGCGTCGGCGGCCGCCAGACCGGCATCTCCACGTACGGCCGTATCTTGTGGCGCTCCAGGAACTCCCGCGGCACCCACGTCCACGTGAGCGGCGCCGTCGTGACGGCGGCGATGCCGTAGAGGAACTCGGCCATCGAGCGCCCGCGCTCGGGCCCGATGGCCATGAAGGTGCCGTAGGTGCGGGCCTCGCACAGGCGCACGGCCCACTCGCAGAGATCCCGCACGTCGATGATCTGCACGCGGTCGGCCTCCGGATCGCCCGGCGCCAGGATCTCGCCGCCGCGTTCGATCCGGACCGGCCAGTAGGTGAAGCGGTCCGTGTCGTCGCCGGGACCCACGATGAGGCCCGGCCGGACGATCGTGGTGCGCGCGCCGAACGCCGAGGTCGCTTCGGCCTCGGCCAGGGCCTTGGCGAGCCCGTACGGATAGGGCTGCCCGCGCGTCCAGTTCGGCGTGTTCTCCAGCGTGAGGAGCGGCGCGTGCACGGTGCCGGGGACCGCGCTCAGGTCCGCGAACACCGACCGCGTCGAGATGAAGAGGTACTGATCGGCCGCGTCCTTCAGCAGTCCCGCCGACTGGCGCACCCAGTCAGGGGCGTCGGCGCGGGAGGCCGAGTTGTCGATGACGGCGTCCCATCGCCGGCCCTTCAGCGCGTCGAGCTGGTTGGCCGCGCGGTCGCCCGTCAGCTCCTCCACCCCCTCGAACATCCCGGGGGCGCTCCTCCCGCGATTGAAGATCGTCACCTCGTGGCCGCGCCGCACGGCGTAGCGGACCTGCCAGGGGCCGATGAAGCCGGTTCCGCCGAGGATCAGGAGCTTCAGGCGGCGCGGCGCCGGCGCCTCCGGCTGGCGAGCGGGCGGCGTTGCCGCGGCCACCGAGCCGGTGGCCAGGGCGCCGCCGGCGACGGCGGCGGACTGCAGGAACTCGCGGCGTGACGGCATCGGGCGTCCTCCGGCGCGTAGTCTACCGCCGGACCGCCGCCGGGCCGCGGACTCCCGCGCCGGTCAGGTTCGCCCGCGCACCAGCGGACGCGCGAGCGCCATCACCGCAAGGACGAGGCCGAAGGTGCAGACGATGGCCGCCCCGGTGGGAAAGTCGAACTGCACGGAGAAGTACATGCCGAGCATCGACACCAGGACCCCCATCGCCCAGCCGATCGCCAGGCGGACGCCGACCCGCTCCGCGAAGAGCATGCCGCCCACCGACGGCACGATCAGGTAGCAGAACACCAGGAGCACCCCGGCGATGGCCACCGAGCGCGTCACGACGAGCCCGAACGAGGCGTAGAAGAGGAAGTCCCAGCCGCGCACGGGCACGCCGCGCGCCGCCTCACCCACCGCGTCCATCGAGATGGCCAGGAACTTCCGGCGGAACACGTAGTGGAACACGCCGATCACGGCGTAGATCGCGGCCGTGAGCCCTACCTCGGGCCACTGCACCGACAGGATGTTGCCAACGAGCATGCTCTGCAGGTGCTCGGCTTCACCCGTGGACTTGCTGAGCGTCAGGATCACGGCCGCCGAGGCGACGGCGTAGGAGATGCCGATGATGGCCTCCTGCGGAATCCGGGCCTCGTGGCCCTTGACCATCGCGAAGATGAAGGCGCCGATCAGGGTGAACGCGAGGCTCATCCAGTACACGGCGGGGTCGTGCGCGTCGTAGCCCTGGAAGACGGCGATGGCGGCGCCGAGCGATGCGATCTGCGCCAGCGAGAGGTCCACGAAGATGACCCCGCGCTCGACGACGTGCAGCCCGAGATAGGCGTGGATGCCCGCGATGATCAGGCTCGCGGCGATGGCGGGCGCCAGGAACTGGAGGATCGAGAAGTCCATGATGCCTACTTGCCCGTGACCTGCTTCAACGCGGCGGCGAGCGTGTTCACGTCGTACTCGAAGAGCTGCACGTAGTCGCTCGCGGCCTTCACGCCGCCGACCGAGGGCGCGAGCGTGATCACCTTCCCGCCGACCTGGCTCGCGATGGCCTGCGGGGTCTTCGGGTCGAAGTACGGCTCGACGACGATCAGCTTGACGCCCTGCGCCTTCATGTCTTCGACGAGCTCGAGCGTGTGGGACGGGCTCGGCGGGATGCCCGGCTTCGGCTCCACGTAGCCCATGACGTCGAGACCGAAGCGCTCCATGAAGTTCGGCCAGGACCGGTGGTAGGTCACGATCTTGGTGCCCTTGTACGGCGCCAGCGTGGCGTCCCAGCGCTTCTCGGCCTCGGCGAGCCGGCCGTCGAACTCCTTGTACCGCTCGGCGAAGTAGGCGGCGTCGGCACCGCGCAGGGCGGACAGCCGATCCCGGATGGCCGCGGCCATCCGCCGGCCGTTGCCGGGCTCCAGCCAGTAGTGGGGATTGCCCAGCGGGTGGACGTCGCCCATGGCCCGCGTGATCTGGCCGGCCGGGATGTCGAGGATCCGCACCGTCAGCGACGCATCCAGGTAGCCGTTGGCGCCCGGCTGCACCTTCGAGTTGCGGCTGCTGTTCAGGAGCGGCGGCAACCAGCCGATCTCGAGCTCCCGGCCGACCACGACGAGGAGGTCCGCGCGGCTCATCGCGAGGATGAAGCTCGGCTTCGGGTCCACGAAGTGCGGATCCTGGTAGCCCTTGGCCAGGCCCGTGACCGTCACGCGATCCCCGCCGATCGTGGAGACGAGCGAGGCCAGGTCTTCCGTGGTGGTGACGACGTTCAGCTTGCCCTGGGCGCCCGCCAGGGAGGGGGCGGCCAGGAGCAGTGCCGCGAGGAGTCCCGTCAATCGCATCGCCATGTCACACCTCAGAACGCATGGGCGCCGTGCGCCCCGATCGAGAACTGGGCCTGGAACAGCAGCTCGTTGCCGTTCCCGGCGTCACCGAAATGGATGCGGCGATACTGGCCGCGCACCTGCGAGAACTCGCTGGGCCGGTAGGTGAGCAGCAGCGAACCGCCGCGGTCCACGATGCCGCCGGCATCGGCCCGTCCCGAGCGGTCGTAACGCGCGCCCGCGAACCATCGCCTGGCGAGCTGATAGTCACCGGAGACGTAGAAGCCCATGGCCCGCCCGGCGCCCCCGAACTGCTCGCGCCGGCTCCACACCATCTCGCTCCGCCCGATGAACTGCCGGTAGATCGCCCGCTGCAGCGGCCGCCACCGCACCGTGACGTCGGTGCCGACCAGGCGCGTGGCGAACCGGCCGAGGTCGCTGCCGTCCACCAGGCCGGCCCCGTTGTGCCCGCGGATCACCGAGGCGCCGAGGTCGATGTTCGTCGACTCGCTCAGGTCGTGGTACGCGCGGAGGTGTCCGAGGTAGCTCAGGTCGCTGCGTTCGGACGTCTGGAACACGCCGTCGCCGGCCTCGCCGCGGAACAGCTGTCCGGTCGCTTCCAGGAAGAGCGTCCCCGCCGGGATCAGGCGCGCCACCGACACGCCCGCGTCGGACAGCCCCTCGTCGCCGCCCAGCAGGTTCGTCGTGACGAGCGGACGGTCGATCCAGGGCAGCGCATGCGAGTGCATGCCATCCACCTTGCCGAAGGCCGTGCGCATCTTGCCGGCCTTGACGAGGAGCTTGCCCGGCAGCTCGGTGAAGGTGATGAAGCCCTCCTCGAGATCGACACCCTGGTGTCCGAACGAGAGGAAGAAGTCGCCGCGCGCGTACGGGTCGATGACCGCCTGCAGCGAGACCTCGGACTCCGCCATCTCCAGCGCGGGCGCGGGATCGACGGGGTTCCGCCCGGCCGCGCCGAGGAAGTTGCCGATCACGGCCACGTCCGGGTTGAAGACCTTGCCGGTCGTGAGGCCCGCGCCCGCCGCCATGGGCTGGACCACCGGCGCCGCGGCGGCGGCCGCCTCGGCGGCGGCCTGCTGGGCCTTCAGCGCCGCCACCTCCGCCTGCAGCGCGGCCAGCTTGTCGGCGAAGTCCTTCCGGAGCGCCTCGATCTGCTGCTGCAGCGCCTGAACGCGATCGGACTCCTGCGCGGCGGCAGGGGCCGGCGCCCACGACAACGCGGCAACGACGGCCGCACATGCCCAACGACGTGCGTACATGACCACACCTTCCTTGCGGGCCGGGCGGCCCGCGTCCCCGATGACCTGCGACCGTCAGGCGGCGGGAGGTGCGCGTACTTGTGAGGCGAGAGTGACGAGTCGATCGCGGACGGTCACCGCCATCGGCGGCGTGACGTGGACGTCGGCGACCGGTGGCGCGTGGCGGGCGATGTCCTGCGAGGCCTTCGCCGTCTGCACCGCGTGGCACACCACGCAGTGCTCGGCCCTGTGAACGGGCCCGTCGGCCGGCACGATCGCGAGGCCGAAGGCGCCGCCGGAGAGAATCACGTCGCACGCGGGGTCGTCGGTCCGGTCGTGCAACGCCGCCGAGGCGTTCACGGCCAGCAGCGACACCAGCACCAGCTGGACGACCGCGGCGCGGAACCCGGGGCCCCGGAGGGCGCCTGTCATGGTCCCAGGATATACAAGGTTGACCGCGTTCGCGCGCGTTGACTGCCCAGGATCGCGGCGGGCCCCGCGGAGGCTCGTGGGGTGCGGTAACGTAGTCGTGGAGGGTCCATGTCCCCGCGCGCCGTCTCCGCCATCGCCGTGGTCGCCGCGCTGACCGCCGCCACCGTGTCCGCCCAGTCGCTCGGCGACGTCGCGGCCCGGGAGGCTGCCCGGCGCCGCGCCGTGACCAGCCCCGCCCGGGTGCTGACAAACGAAGACGTCAAGGAGACCCGGCGGCCCATGACCCCGCCGGCCCCGGCGCCCGCCGCCGCGGCGGCGGCCGAGGAGGGCGATGAGCGGCCGCGGCAGGCGCTCTCTCCCGCGAGATACGTCGCCGGCGGCCTGCCGATGATTCCGCCCCAGGCCGTCGCCGGCGGCGAAGTGCTCCTGGAACTGAACGTGACGGCCGAAGGCCGGGTCAGCGGCGTGACCGCGATCCGGCAGACGCCCCCCTTCACCGCGGCGCTGATGATGGCCGTACGGGGCTGGACCTTCGAGCCCGCACAGGACGTCGCCGTGCCGCCGGCCGGCGCGCCCGTCGACCTCACGACCCGCCGGCCCGCTGCGTCGACGGTGGTCGTGATGGGGCTGTTCCGGCCGCCATCGCTCTTCACCGGCACGCTGGGACAGCCGCCGGAGACGGTCGCGAGGTCGTCCGACGCCGCGCCGGCCCCCACGGGGCAGGCCGTGATGCCGCTCTACCCGCCCAACGCGATGTTCGACGGCGTGACGATGGCCGAGCTGTCGCTGTCGGCGACCGGCGCGCTCGACGCGACGACGATCGTGCGGTCGGCTCCCGGGTTCGATCAGCCGACGCTGGACGCCGTCAGGACGCTGAGCTTCCGGCCGCCCCTCGTGCACGGGCGGCCGGCCCGCGCCTACGCCTACGTCGTCGCGGCGTTCCGCCAGCCCCTCACGCAGTGAGCGACGGTCCGGCGAGCCGGCGCACGCGCGCCTAGCGTCCCAGGGGCGTGCGCGGGAGCTTCTCGGGCCAGTTGGCGGCCTGCCACGCGAACACCGCGGCCACCACGCCCTGCTGCTCCACGTCCTCGCGCTGCACGCGGTCGAACGTGTCCATGTTCGAGTGGTGCGACCGCGCGTTGTACTCCAGCCGCTCCTGGATGAACTGGAAGCCGGGCAGGCCGATCTGATCGAACGACGCGTGGTCGGTGGCGCCCACGCTGCGCGGGCTCGCCATCTTCCAGCCGAGATCCTTCAGCGGCTCGCCCCAGCGCTCGAGAATCGGCAGCGCGCCCTTGTTGCCCTGGCCCCAGATGCCGCGGATCCGGCCCGTGCCGTTGTCGAGGTTGAAGTACGCCGCGACGTTGGCGTGCTCGGCCGTCGGCCGCTTCGCCGCCGCGTCCCAGAAGTGCCGGGCGACGTAGGCTCGCGACCCGAGCAGGCCCTGCTCCTCACCCCCCCACAGCACGACGCGGATCGTGCGCCGCGGACGGAGCTTCAGGGCCTGGATCGCCCGCACGGCCTCCATCATCGCCGCCGTCCCCGTCGCGTTGTCCGTGGCGCCGATCGCGTAGGGCACGCTGTCCATGTGCGCGCCCAGGATCACGACCTCCTGCGCGAGGTCGGTGCCCGGAATCTCCCCCACCGTGTTGATGCCGTTGCCGTCGGCGCCTTCGGGGTGGAAGGCCGTGCGGATCTCGATCTGGAGCCGCACCGGGATGTCGTGCTCCAGCAGCCGGACGATGCGGTTGTAGTGCTCGACGGCGAGCGTCGCGGACGGGACCTGCGCCGGCGCGCCGGGATCGCGTGAGCCGCCGCCGGTCGGGAAGATCGTGCCGCCGTCGGGCCGCTGCTGCTCCCACGTGAGGTCGCTGCCCCCCGCCGCCGTGTCCTGGTCCGATCCGCGTTCGAGCAGCACGCTCACGCCCTCGTCGACGAGGAAGCGCTGGATCGCCGCGGCCAGGCGCTGACGCTCGCGGATCGCCTCCGCACGCCCGGCCGGCGGCGCGGCCGTGGCGGCCTCGACCGGCGTCGCCGCCTCGGTCCACCACGGCCCCTCGTCCATGCGCAGGATGATCGGCCCCTCCAGCATGCGCACGGCCCTGACCGGCTGCATCACGACGATCTTCCCGCGCAGCCTTCCGCGGTACGCCGCGAGGTCCGCCTCGCGCTCCACGCGCACGTGGACGACGTCGCTCGTCACGACGCCCGCGGTCGAGGGCGAGTACGCCCGCGGGAGGCCGATGAGGACGGACGGCTGTGGCGCGAGCATCGTCGCGGCGAAGTGCTCGATGGTCCAGCCCTGGCCGAACGGCCACCGTTCCTGGTGGACGTTGGCGAGGCCCCAGGTGCGGAACTGCTGCATGACCCAGTCGCTCGCCTTGGCGAAGGCGGGCGTGCCGGTCACGCGCGGGCCGAGCGCCTCCGACAGCCACCACACGTGCTCGTAGGCCTTCGAATGCGTGCGTGCCTCCTCGCGCACCCGTGCGATGGTGGCCGGATCGAGCCCCGGCGACTGAGCACCGAGGGGCAGGCCCAGGGCCGTGACGAGGATCAGGAGCGGCAGGAACCGACGCATGGGCGGGCCTCGTGGGAACGGGTGGTCGTGCGGCGCAGGCGGATGCGGTGGCGCCCGGCCGCCGCCATCCTACCGCGAACGCCGGTCGCGGGCCGTGCCGCGGGACGCCGGGCCCCGGCGGCGTCGGGGCGCCGCGCCCGACGAGTCCTCGCGGCCGATCATCACTTCGGTGGACTTGACGATGGCCACCGCCTCGTCGCCGCGCTTCAGGCCGAGTTCCACCAGCGCGTCGCGCGTGATCACGGCCGTCAGCCGCTGGTCGCCGATGCGCAGCCGGACCTGCGCGAGCAGGCCGTCGTGCCGCACCTCGTCCACGATGCCCCGCAGCTGGTTGCGCCCGCTGAGCGCCACCAGCACGCCGCGCGGCGTCGTCCGTGCCGTACCCGTCGAGGTGGGCGGGGCCGGCCCGTGCGCGAGCAGGCGGTCCACCTCGGCCAGCGGGATGCGGTGATGGCCGCCGCTCGTGCGGACCGTCCGCACGCTGCCGCGGTAGATCCACTGCTTGAACGCCGAGTAGCTGACGCCGAGCCGGCGCGCCGCTTCGCGCACGCCGAGGAGGGCGGCGCCGGGCGGGACGCCGGACGCGGCCGGCGCCGGAGCGGTGGTGATCCGACGGGAATCGACACCCATATCGGCCAGAATCATACTATTCTGTCCGGACCATGACGCGCCTCCTCGTCGTGCTCGCCGCCGCGGCCGCGCTGGCGCCCGATCCGGCCCCCGGACCGGCGCTCCTCGTGTCGGTCGCCTCGAGCCTGGGGGACGTCATGAGCGACATCGCCCGTCGCTACGAGGACCGCACCGGGCAGCCGGTGCGGCTGAACACGGCCGGCTCCAACTTCCTCGCCCGTCAGATCGTCGAGGGCGCGCGCGTGGACGTCTTCGTCAGCGCCGACGACACGCAGATGGACGTCGTGGAGCGGGCGGGGCGCGTCGTGGCCGGCTCCCGGATCGACCTCCTGACCAACCGGCTCGTCGTCGTCGGGCCGCCCGGCGCCACCCGCCGCGTCTCCGGGCCGGACGATCTGGCCGCGCCCACCATCCGCCGGCTCGCGCTCGGGAACCCGGACAGCGTGCCGGCCGGCGTCTACGCCCGCCGCTGGCTCGAAGGGGCGGGCGTCTGGACGTCGGTGGCGCCGCGTGTCGTGCCCACCGTCACGGTACGGGCGGCCCTGGCGGCGGTACGGTCGGGCCGCGCCGACCTTGCCGTGGTCTACGACACGGACGCCAGGACCGACCCCGAGGTGCCGGTCCTGTACCGCGTGCCGGAGGCGGCCGCGCCGCCCATCCGGTATCCGGCCGCCGTCACGCACCGTCGCCAGGCCGCCGCCTCGGCGAAGTTCCTCGCCTACCTGTCGGGCGACGAGGCCGCCGCGATCTTCACCGCCGCCGGCTTCGGCCTGGCCCGCCGCTGATCGCCGTCCGCGTCCGGCATGAACCAGAGCGTCCTCGGCATCGCGTCGTTCACGGTCGCCACCGCGGCCGTCGCCATGCTGCTCGCGCTGCCGGTCGCGCTCGTCGTGGCGCTGGTGCTCGCGCGGACCGCCTTCCGCGGCAAGGCCGTCATCGAGACGCTGGTGTCCCTCCCGCTCGTCCTGCCGCCCGTGGCCGTGGGCCTGCTCCTCCTGCAGGCCCTGGGACGGACGCGGCCGCTCGGCCGCCTGCTGGACGGGCTCGGCCTCGAAGTGGTGTTCACCTGGAAGGCGGTCGTCGTGGCCATGGCGGTGATGAGCCTGCCGCTCATGGTCATGACCATCCGGGCCGGCATCGAGCAGGTGGACCGGCGCTTCGAGACGATGGCCGCGTCGCTCGGGGCCGGACCCCTGCGGGTCGTCGCCACGATCACGCTGCCGCTCGCCCGGCGGAGCGTGCTCGCGGGCGCCTTGCTGGGCTTCGCCCGCGCCCTCGGCGAGTTCGGCGCGACCATCGTCGTCGCGGGCGGCATTCCGGGCGAGACCCAGACGCTCGCCGTCGCCATCTTCAACCTCACGGAAG
Organism: Vicinamibacterales bacterium; assembly: GCA_041394705.1. Classification (GTDB taxonomy): domain Bacteria; phylum Acidobacteriota; class Vicinamibacteria; order Vicinamibacterales; family UBA2999; genus CADEFD01. The sequence continues at coordinate 8,836 of JAWKHS010000013.1, read as the reverse complement.
CCGGGCGCGAGGCCGACGCCAACGTGCTGATGCTGGTGTCGGTGGCCCTGGCCTTCGCCGTGCTCGCCGTCGCCAATGCCGCGGTGCCCCGGGGGCGCCGGTGATCGCGCTCGAGATCGACGTCCGGATCGCGCAGGACGCGTTCACGCTCGAGGTGCGCGACCGCGCCGAGGTGCAGGTGCTGGGACTGGTCGGGCCCTCGGGCGCGGGGAAGACGACGCTCCTCGAGACGCTGGCCGGCCTTCGCCGGGCCGAGGGCGTGGTGAAGGTCGGCGGGCGCACGCTCCTCGACACCCGGGCCGGTGTGGATCTGCCGCCCCGCCGCCGGCGCGTCGGCTACGTCCCGCAGGACGCGCTCCTGTTCCCGCACATGAGCGTACGCCGCAACCTGGAGTACGGCGCGCACGACCGCGCCCGCGTGGACGCCGTGGCCGGGATGCTGGAGATCGCGGCGCTCCTCGACCGGCCGGTCCCGTCGCTGTCCGGGGGCGAGCGGCAGCGCGTGGCGCTCGGCCGCGCGCTGGCCGCCGCGCCGGATCTGCTGCTGCTCGACGAGCCGCTCGGCGCCCTGGATCCCGCGCGGCGCGACCGGATCCTCCCCTACGTGCTCAGGACCCGGCAGGCGCTCGGCGTGCCCATCGTGTGGGTCACGCACGACCTGGCGGAACTGGCCCACGCGGCCGACCGCGCGGTCGTCCTCGACCACGGCCGCGTCGTGTTCGCCGGGCCGGTGCCAGGCGCCGTGGCGCTGGTCACCCGCGGCCGCCCGGGCTGATCGCGCCGGTCAGGCCGACTGCGCCACCGCGTCCTGGGGACGCCGGGCGCCGGGCGGCGACAGCGGCAGGCGGACGGTGAAGGTGGCGCCCTGGCCCCGCCCCCGGCTGTGCACGCCGACGGTGCCGCCGTGCAGCTGCACGAGCGCCCGAACGATCGACAGGCCGAGGCCCAGGCCGCCGAACTCCCGCGACACGCTGCCGTCGGCCTGCCGGAACGGCTCGAACACGTAGGGCAGGAAGACGGGATCGATGCCGATGCCCGTGTCGCTCACCGCGAGCACCAGCCAGTCCCCGTCGGCGGACGCCTCCACGTCGACGCCCCCCGACGCCGTGAACTTCACCGCGTTGCCGACGAGGTTGTACGCGATCTGGCGGACGCGATCCGGATCGACGACCACCCGCGGGAGCGGCTCCGCCACGTGGCAGCGGAGCCACAGGCCCTTCGACTCGGCGGCCAGGCGGAACGTCTCGGTCGCCGCCCGGACCAGCCCGTCGAACTCGACCTCGCGCGGCAGGAGCTGGAACTTGCCGGACACGGCGCGCGAGATGTCCACCAGGTCGTTCGTGAGCAGCGCCTGCGCGTTCGCCGCGCGGTGAATGGCCTCGATGGCCTGGCGCTGCCGCTCGGGACCCAGCCGCCCGGTCCGCAGGAGGTCGGTCCAGCCGAGCAGCGCGTTGAGCGGCGTGCGGAGCTCGTGCGACAGCGTGGCCACGAACTCGTCCTTCATGCGGCTGGCCGATTGCGCCTCGGCGTACAGCCGCGCGTGTTCGACCGCCATCGCGGCCCGGCGCCCGATTTCCTCGGCCAGGGCCAGGTCGCGCGTGTCGAACGCCGTCCGATCCGGTCCACGCGCCCACGCGAGCACGCCGACGGCGGCGCCGTGCAGGACCAGCGGGACGGCGAGCGCCGAGGCGATGCGTGCCGGCGCCAGACGCGCGACCTGGGCCTCGGTGGCGCCCCATGCCCGGAGCGTCTCGCCAGTCACCCGCGGCTCGAGCACCGGCCCGTGCGCCGCGGCGACCAGGGTGGGGGGCGGCGGCTCGAACCCGCCCCGCCGCCAGAGGCCGGTGGCCTCGAGCACCGCCTGGACCTCCGGATCGCGATGGGCCGCCGTGAGGCGGGTGACGCGGCCCGCGGCGTCGGTCACGTCGAGCACCGCCCAGTCCGCCATGTCCGGCACGCCGAGGGCGACGACGCGGCGAAGCGTCTCGCCGTAGTCGAGCGAGCCGCTCAACAGGCGCGACGCCTCGGCGAGGAAGCCCTGCTCCACGCCGGCCAGCCGGTGCTCGGTGACGTCGGTGAAGACGCCCAGCGCCCCGCGGACGGCGCCCTGTTCGTCGAGCAGCGGGACGGCATGGCCCTGGAGCAGCACCGGCCGCCCCTCGACGGGCTGCGTGGCGAACTCCGCGTCCACGACGGGACGCCGCGACCGGGCGGCCGTCTGCAGCGGCAGTTCCGTGGCGCCGATCAGGCGGAGGTCCCTGGCGGTCGTGAGGACGGTGGGCTGCGCCGGCGAGGCCGGCGGGCTCTCGGCCGAGAGGCCCAGGCGGCGCGCGAGCGAGTGGTTCACCGTGATCGTCCGGCATTCCGGGTCGTCGGTGCGCGCCAGGCCCACCGGCGACACGTTGAAGAGCGCCTCGAGCTCCGCCGCCCGCCGCTCCGCTTCGCGCGCGCTGCGCTCGGCGGCCAGCCGCGCCGAGGCCAGCTCGTCGGCCCGCCGGTTGGCCAGGCGCTCGCGGTCCTCGGCGAGGGCCCGGGCGTCCTTCTGGCTGCGGGCGAGTGCGCTGATCCCGGTGCCGATGATGACGAACAGGCCAAGCCGCACGAGCTCCAGCGACCCCTGCTGGTCCTCGGTGCGCATCAGGACGAGCTCGACGGCCAGCGAGCCCAGGAAGGTGGCGAAGACCCCGGGGCCGAACCCGCCGACGACGGCGGCCACGAAGACCGACGGCGTGAAGAGGAAGAACGGGGCGGGCTCGACGTCGAAGATCCGGCTGAAGGCCGAGAGCCCGATGGTGCCGAGCAGCACCGACAGCGCCGCGAACCCGTAGCGGGCCAGCGCGCTCATGTCCCCCCCACGAACCCCGCCGAGGCGCCCACCCACTGCAGGCCGCGGTTGTGCGCCACGCCCATCATCGCGCCGCGTCCCATCCGGATGAGCGGCAGCACCGGGCGCAGCCGGTCCGTCCAGACGTACATCAGACGGACCTCGGCCTGGGTCGGGCCGTGCGGCGTCTCGACGACAGGCGTGAACGGGACGCGCTCCTGCAGCAGGTAGAGATGGCGCTCGGCGGCCGGAATGGCCGCCAGTTGTGCGTCGGTAGGGCCGAAGACGATGCCGCCGCCGGCGAAGGAGAAGAGCGGTTTCAGCACGAGGTGCTCGCGGGGCGCCGGCAGGACATCGACGTCGGCCAGCCGCCACGTCCGCGGGACCGCCGGGTGGCGCAGCCACGGGATCGACGCCTTGCTCAGCCGGAAGAACCACGCCGGGTGGCCGATCCATTCGACGTCCAGATCGTCCCGATAGTCGAAGGGCATCGGGTGCGCCGTCCGATCCAGCTCGTCGGGAATCACCCGGTTGTAGACACGGCGGATCGGCACCTCGCGGCCGTCGCGCACGCGCCAGAGCGATCGTCCCCGGACGACGACGTCCTTCGGGTCGACGGTCTGGACCCCCCAGAGGCGCTCGGTCAGCACGAAGTCGGGCCGCGTCTTCTGCTGCTCGGGCGCGATCTCCATGAGCACGACTTCGGCCGGGTCGTGCGCGCCGACGAGCACGTCGCGCATGAGCGCGAGGTAGGCGTCGTCGTCGAGTCCATCCAGGTGTGCGGCCAGCGACGCGGGGAGGTCGTGCGCCTCCCGATACAGCCCCGCCAGCGTGTGCTGGAAGCCGTAGAGCGACGGGAAGGCCTGCAGTTCCACCAGCCTCGGCACGGCGCGTCCGTCCGCCTCGCGCACGATCCCGAAGTCGACCTGGACGCACGTCGGGCGGACGTCCTGGCCCGGGCCCACGTAGCGCGCGGGCACGAGCGCTTCCACCTCGGCGCGGGCGGCGGCGTCGTCGAGGAACGAGGTGACCAGCGTCCGTCCGGCCTCGGCCATCTCGCCGACGAGATCGGCCGGCAGGAAGAAGGGGGTCTCGGACACCGCGAAGCCCGGCGCCACGCCGGTCGCAGCCGCCAGGCGCGCCAACACCCGCTCGTGCCGCGCCGGGGTCCAGTCACGATTGAATCGCTGGCGCAGCGCGGGAATCATGGACGTTCCGTCAGGCCGACACCAGGAAGGCGCCGCCTTCCATGAGGGGCGTGTCGTCCACCCAGATGTCGAAGCCCGTGCCGACCACGTCGATGTGGGTGGAGGAGTGCCACTGGGCGCCCGTGTGCGCGCCGTAGGGATTGCCGAACGCGATGTGGATGCCCGGGAACTTCTCGTCCTGCAGGATGTTGCCGATGAGGTGGGTGAGCTCGATGTTCGTGCCGATGGCGAACTCGCCCACGCGATCGGAGTTCTCGTCGGTGTGCGTGTACTGCCAGAACGCGTCCTCGAGCGCCTTGTTCGCGCTCGACGCCGACACGAGCCGGTTCGCGGCGATCTCCAGCGTGAGCGGGGTGTCGGTGAGCATGCCGAAGCGCGCGCAGAGGAAATCACCGACGACGCCGTCCACGACCACGGTGCCGTTCACCTCGCCCGGCGTCGTGAAGATCTCGCCGCCTGGCAGGTTGCCCCACTTGTCGGGGCTGATGAGGCCGCTCGTCTTGAGCCAGCGGTAATCGGGGTTGAGCGTGGTGGTGAAGTCGCTGCCCGCCGGCGTCCGGGCCCGGACCTGGCGCGCCGCCCGCACCATCTCGATCACCTTCTGGCTGAGGCGGTCCACCTTGAGGTAGTCCGCGCGCATGCCTTCCCGCATGATCTGGGGCGTGATGTTGACCATGTGCGCGTGGCGCATCCGGCGGCGGTTCACGATGTCGGTGAGCTGCATGCGCGAGGCCAGTTCGTGCTGCTGCACCTGCACCGCGAAGATCGACACCTGGCTCTGCTCCATGTCGGCGGCCACCGACGCGGGCAGGCCCGTCAGCGGGCGCGGCGCCTCCTCCTCGAGCACGAAGGCGCGATGGGGCGCGCCCACCGCCTCGATCTCGGCGGCCAGGCTCGCGGCGATCTCCTCGCACGCGCGGTCCGTCACGAGCGTGACCCGCTCGTGCGGCTGCACGTTCAGGCAGACCCGGACGGCGTTGCGCGCGCCGGGCGACAGTTCCGGATCGAACGACGTAGTCAGCAATGATCGAGTCCCGACGGGCACATTTGACCATACCTCGACCGCACGGGGCTCACCCGTGCCGATCGGGAGCCGCCCGCCGGCGGCGGACGGTCACGCGGTGTCGCGCCGCGCCGCCCGGCACGTCGATCGGACGGCGCCGGCGCCGATCGCGGCCAGGGGGCGATCCCGGAACCAGGCCAGGAACGCCAGGAACCGCTGGACGTCCGCGGCGTTCGAGGCGATGCCCACGGACGCGCGGATGGCGCCGATCTCGATGCCGTAGGCCTCGCGGACGCTCTGGCGCAGCTCGTCGAAGCTCATGCCCTCGGCCAGATGGAAGAAGGCGCCGATCTGCTCGGCGCTCAGGCCGTAGGTGGCCTCGCCCGCGCCGGGGTTGCAGAAACACCCCGTGCGCAGCGAGATACGGTCGGCGCCGGCCAGGTCCTCCACCCGCCGGATGTCGTAGGCATGCCCGTCGGGCGCCAGCAGGTTGAAGGCCACCGTGCCGCCGCGCCGGTCCGTGGACGTGGGGCCGTGCACCTTGACCAGGGGCGCCCCGTTCGTGTGGCGCAGCGCGCACATGCCGTCGAGCATCTGCCCGGTGAGGGCGGCCACGTGGTCGTGCACGGCGTCGATGCCCACCCCCTGCAGGTAGCGGAGGCCGGCTTCGACCGCCGGGATGTTCAGGTAGTCCACGGTGCCGTCCTCGAAGGCGGCTTCGTCGTCGGCCCGGTAGAAGCCGTCGCCCTGCACGCTGGCGATCTGGATGGTGCCGCCCGCGAACCACGGCCGCCGCATGCGCGCGGCCATCCGCCGGCGCATCACCAGGGCGCCGATGCCGGTGGGGTACCCGAACATCTTGTAGAAGGACAGCGACACCAGGTCGGGCGTCCAGCGCCCGAGGTCGAGCCGGTTGGTGGGCACGAACCCCGCGGCGTCGAGCAGGACGTCCCAGCCGGCGTCGTGCGCCTCGTCGATGAGCTCCAGAGGGTGCTGCACGCCGGAGAAGTTCGACTGCGCCGGGAACGCGAACAGGTTGGGCACGCCGGGCGCCGGCGCCGCCAGGGCCTGCGAGACGGCGGCCCGGTCGAGACGCAAGTCGTCCCGCACCAGCGGCAGGTAGGTCGTGACCGCGCCGGCCCGGCGCGCGAACTCGCGGATCCCGTTGACCGAGTTGTGGTTGTCGAACGTCAGCAGGTAGCGGCTGGTCGGTTCGAACGGGTAGGCCTCGCCGACCTGGTGGAGGGCCCCGCTCGCGTTCGGCGTGAAGACGACGAGGTACTCGTCGGGCGCCGCGTTGAAATACTCCAGCACGTAGTCACGGGCCCGCTCGACCCGGTCGGTCATGGCCTGCGACGTCGGGTTGTTCGAGTGCGGGTTGCCGAACACCTGCGTCTCCAGCTCGGCGTGATGCTGACGCAGCTGCGAGGCGGCGTGGAGGCCCCCGCCGGTGTAGTCCAGGTACACGTGCCCGGCGATGTCGAGGCGCGCGTACTCGGTGGCGCGCAGCGCGTCGAAGGTGCGTCCGGCCCCCCGCGTGGGAGCGTGAGCGCCGGGTGAGGCCGGCGTGATGCGATCCATGCCCGATTATCGCCCGCCTCGGCCGGTGTCGGGCCGCCGGAGACGCCAGGCGCGCGCCGGCCCCTCGCGAGGATTCACGGAAGTGCCGTGTTTTGGGGTATGGTTTCCGGGCCAAAACGCTTCGGGAATCAGACTCTCAGGGGGTCCGATGCAAGTGATTCCGGTGTCTGCCGTGCATCGCGGATTCGGGACGACTTCTCGACGGGATGCGTGGTGGGCGACGCCGCTCGCGGTGTTCGTCGGCTTGTCGGCGTTCGTGGTGTACGCCACGTGGGCAGCGTTCCAGAACGCGCACTACACCTACGGTCCGTACCTCTCGCCGTTCTATTCCCCCGAGGTCTTCGGCGACTCGCCGCATGCCTGGTTCGGCCCCCGCCCCGCCGCGTGGCCGGGGTGGCTGCCGTTCTCGCCGGCCCTCCTGATCCTCCCGTTCCCGGGCCTGTTCCGCTTCACCTGCTACTACTACCGCGGCGCCTATTACAAGTCGTTCTGGGCCGATCCCCCGTCCTGCGCCGTCGGCGAGCCACGCACGCGCTACCGCGGCGAGCACTCCCTTCCCCTCATCCTGCAGAACGCGCATCGCTTCTTCATGTGGGTGGCCCTCGTCTTCATCGGCCTGCTCACCTACGACGTGTGGCTCGCGATGTGGTTCGAGAACCCGGCCACCGGCGCGCGCGAGTTCGGCATCGGCGTCGGCACCCTGGTCCTGGCCGTCAACGTCGTCCTGCTCGCCTGCTACACCTGGGGCTGCCACGTGCTCCGCCACGTCGTGGGCGGCCGTCTCGACGAGGTGTCGAAGTCGCCCACCTGCGACTTCGCCTACGCCTGCGTCTCCGGCTTGAACGGACGCCATCAGCTGTTCGCGTGGTGCAGCCTCGTCAGCGTGATGTCCTCCGACCTCTACGTCCGGCTGTGCTCGATGGGCGTGCTGACGGATCTGAGGATCCTGTAGATGGCGGCCCGGCAGACCTACAGCTACGACGTCCTCGTCGTGGGCGCCGGCGGGGCGGGCCTGCGCGCCGCCATCGAGGCGGCGTCGTCCGGCGTCACCGTGGGCCTCATCTGCAAATCGCTCCTGGGAAAGGCGCACACCGTGATGGCCGAGGGCGGCATGGCCGCGGCCCTGGCCAACGCCGACGATCGCGACAGCTGGAAGGTGCACTTCGCCGACACGATGCGCGGCGGCCAGTACGTGAACAACTGGCGCATGGCCGAGATCCACGCCAAGGAGGCGCCGGACCGCGTCCGCGAGCTCGAGGCGTACGGCGCGGTCTTCGATCGGACGGCCGACGGCCGCATCCTGCAGCGCAACTTCGGCGGCCACCGCTACCCGCGCCTGGCGCACGTCGGCGACCGGACCGGCCTGGAGCTCATCCGCACGCTGCAGGACCACACCATCCACCAGGGCGTCACCGTGCACATGGAGCACACGGTGATCGAGCTGCTGCTCGACGGCGGGCGCGCCTCCGGCGTCCTCGCCTACGACCGCGAACGCGGGCGGTTCCACGTCTTCTCGGCCAAGGCGATCGTCCTGGCCACGGGCGGCGTCGGGCGCGCCTTCAAGATCACGAGCAACTCCTGGGAGGGCACCGGCGACGGGCACGCGCTGGCGTACCGGGCCGGCGCCGAGCTCATCGACATGGAGTTCGTGCAGTTCCACCCCACGGGCATGGTGTGGCCGCCGAGCGTGCGCGGCATCCTGGTGACCGAGGGCGTGCGGGGCGAGGGCGGCGTGCTGCGCAACAGCGAGGGCCGCCGCTTCATGTTCGACGACATCCCCGACAACTACAAGCCGCAGACGGCGTCGGATCCGGAGGAGGGCTGGCGCTACACGCAGGGCGACAAGAGCGCCCGGCGCCCGCCCGAGCTCCTCACGCGCGACCACGTGGCGCGGTGCATCAACCGCGAGGTGAAGGCCGGACGCGGCAGCCCCCACGGCGGCGTGTTCCTGGACATCGCCTGGATCAAGGAGAAGCTGCCGGACGCCGAGGCCCACATCAAGCGGAAGCTGCCGAGCATGTACCACCAGTTCAAGGAGCTGGCGGACCTCGACATCACGAAGACGCCGATGGAAGTGGGGCCGACCACCCACTACATCATGGGCGGCATCCGCGTGAACGCCGACACGCAGGAGACCTCCATCACCGGCCTCTTCGCCGCGGGCGAGTGCGCGGCCGGCATCAACGGCGCGAACCGGCTCGGCGGCAACTCGCTCTCGGA